>JACQWN010000294.1 GCA_016209245.1 Bacteroidia bacterium | reverse complement strand
TACCCTTGATTGGTTGCTTAACAATGTATGCCATAGTACTATAAGTTAATAACTATATTTTGGACACAAAAATACTTAATTTCAAGTAATTAAAAAAATTTTTTTTACATAGTTATTAACAATTAGGTGTTAATTTAGGTATAATATGATTTGTAATTGTTTTGCACCATTCATCAAAAAAGCCTCAACCACTTATAATAATAATGAATTGATGCTGATATTTGTTATTGTTTTGCGATACAAAGATACAAAAAATTTAAAAAGTTATCAACAGGTAAAATGATTAATAAAGAGATTTTTAAGATTTAAAAATCGTCCCTGTTTCATTTGAAACTCAACCATCCGTACTGTCATATAAACAATTACCGTTAATATCATAATATACTTTTCCCATTATTAAATTAAAGTTGCAAGGATCCCCGGATATTATATCATCTCTCTTAAAATTCAATCTCACCATCGGTGTTTTAACCGCGTAGTACCATGAAGTGCCAAGTCGTAACACTGTTTCAAATTGATATGAATGATGATTTGGATGACTCATATCATTGCCGAGCCAAAGTGTATCAGCTCCCCATACACAGCTAATCATAGCATCGTACCACTCACCCCCAGTTATGTATTCTTGTAAACTATCTTCTGATGTCAGCTTAAGTGTAACCCAATTATTAATATCCTCGGGTTGGATAATATATTCTTCGGAATCAATAATATATATACGCTGCTCAATCACTGTATCGTACTTCCATACCTCAGCCATAATTATAGTTCCGGGTGTCGTATGGGAGTCAATAAATACAGATATAGAACTTAACGTATCATCAATAGGTACAAAATAAGATAAGCCCATAGCATCGCCATCAGCGCCATCAATGTACATTGAAGGAGAAATAGCGCCGGTCTGGATACCATGGTCATGTGCATAAACACTGTCGCTTACAATAAAAGAAATTTCATAAACGTTATCTCCCGGTACCTGTTCGTTTTCCTGCTGGCTTACTGTGAAGGTCGCCGTATAAATACCTGTAGTATATGGAGGAAAAAAAGTTGAATCAAGCCACATTGTATCGGTTGTTCCCGCCTCCCAGATTCCAATAGAATCAATTGTCCGGTTATACATTTCCATACCGCATGAGTTATGTACAGTACAATTTAAGCTGACATTGTGCTGGTCGGAATTTCCATTATTTGAAATCTGGGCGCCGGGTCTGTACCAGCCTAAATAATACTTCGGAAGAATTGAAACAAAACCGGTATTCTGATAGTAATATGGAATATTTCCGATATCAAGAGCTAAGTCATTATCAGGCGCCTCTGTGATAACAATATCGTCGAGCATCCACGCATAATCCCAATCGCCTTTGAAACGGAATCTGAACCATACCTGCGGTTGATTTGCCGCTACACTGGTAACATTAACTTTAACATAAGGCGTACCGCTGCTGCCATGAATTCCTACATCATTCACAAGAAATGGCGTATAGTTAGCGCCATCAATGCTGACTTCCACAAAACAGGTATCTTCCCATCTGCGGTATTTATTATAAAATTCGATTTGTACGGCATTATTGTTGCTCATATCAATAGGATTTGAGGTAGTTATCCATGCATCCTGCCGGAAAATTCCATCATCTTGATTTCCGCAAAGGGTTCCCGTGTAATCGGAGTTAAACAATGCAATGCCATTTGATGCAGTCGGTGATGTGATATATGTAATTCCATAAAGCTGCGTACAATTGTTTACAGGTGTTGGAGTACAAATAATCCATTGCTGGCAATCGCCTGTATTGCTACCAAATACCCAGTCATCAGGATTTGAAAAATCGTTTGTCCAGATAGTATCTCCGGCAGTTTTTAACGATTTATTACTATGTTCAGAAATATAAACCGGATTGGTTCGCCCGTTTTCGCTACACTCCGGTTTTAATTGCATTTTATTATATACCGGTAATGTTTTTTGTGCCGGTAACAATATCGAACATGCAACAAATACATACAGTAATATAATTTTTTTCATAACCTGAATATTAAATTATTATATTTATAACCAAAAATAATGCATCCCTCCCCCGATAACAAAGGACCATTTAACGAACCGACAATTTGAATGTACAAACTGTCATTAATAACAAACAAACTGCATTATTTGAAATGAAAGAAGTTGGCTTGTTTTAAAATATTTGTTATTTTTACCCCTTAAAATTACAATGAAATTGTAAAAATTACCCCTTAAAATTACAATGAGATATACATGTAAACCTGACAGAGTCTAACAGACCTGTTATGAACAAATGCCTGAATTACATATAATTTGCGCCGGTTCACAACTCGAATTAGCCTTAGGAGAATCTCCCTTCCCTGTGGGACGTGTTGATTTTGAATGGATGTATCCTTTAAGTTTTTCGGAATTTCTTCAAGCCTTAGAACATGATTTAATTATTAAATATATTCCTTCATTATCATCGGAAGTACCAATTCCGGAAACAATTCATCAAAAAATTATTGATTATCTTAGATTGTATTTTATTATTGGCGGAATGCCTGAAGCCGTTGTTCGCTTTAAAGAGACAAATTCAATTACTGAAGTAGCAAATGTTCATAAATCATTATGGCTATCTTTTCAACAGGATTTTTTAAAATATCATCGAAAAATGGATGTTGATTGCCTGAATCATATTTTTGAAGCGATACCCAATACAATTGGCAAACATATTAAATACACCAATTTATATCCTGAAAAAAGAATTGAAAAAATCAAAGAATGTCTGAATATTCTTGAAAAGTCAATGCTTATTCATAAAGCATATTGTTCAAATGCTTCAGGGCTGCCTTTAAGTGCAGGTATATCCGACAAAATTTTAAATATATTTTTTGCGATATAGGATTGTTGCAACATTTAAGCGGATTCTCTGCAAATAATGTTTTACAGGAGCAAAATATTTAAAATATGCTTAAAATTTATATTAAAAATCTGCCTTGGACAGATGTAGTCTGCTACGGCGGACGAAGTCTGTGTAAATCAGCCTTCGGAAGACGTAGTCGCCTTCGGCAGACGAAGTCAGCTCAATCTGCGTCATCCGCCTTGGACAGACAAAGTCAGCTACGACGGACGACGTCTGCGTTCCATTCTTTTGTAGCTTTAGCTACGTTATGGATAATTTCTTTAAATATCCACGGACAATGCTATACTAAAAACATCGCCTTTCAGCCGGGCGAAAAAATCTATTATGATGTATATTACAACTGGGGTTTTATTTGGCTTCATGCTGCCGAAGCATATTTTGAAGTCACAGAAACCGAATTGAACGGAAAAAATACTTTGAAATTATACAGCTATGGAAAATCGCTCGAGAGCTATGACTGGATTTTCAAAGTAAGAGATTACTACGAATCATATATTGACGATTCTACATCGTTGCCCTATAAATTTGTCCGCCACAGCTATGAAGGTGGCTGGATGTCTTATAATTTGCATTTATTCGATTATGAGAAAAATAAAATATATTCCATTACCGAAACATCAGACCGACCTTATCATGAAGACACTCTGAACCTTCCACCATGCACTTTCGATATGCAGGCGGCGGTTTATTATGCACGGAATATAGACTATTCGAAATATAAACCTAAAGATAAAATTCCCATAAGCATGATTGTAGATAACGAATTGGTGAACCTTTATATAAAATATCTTGGAAAAGATACAATTGAAACTAAAACAGGTGTAAGATACAGTTGTATCATCTTTACTGCACTAATGATGGAAGGCAGCATTTTTAAAGGCGGAGAAGATGTCAGAGTCTGGGTAACGGATGATAAAAATAAAATTCCTGTATTAATTGAAGCAAGCATACTTGTCGGCTCTGTAAAAGCTTATCTTTCGAAAGCCAGCGGGCTGAGAAATAAGTTTGAAGCAAGAATTACTGAATCTGAGGAGTAAAAATTTAATACATTATTTTTTTTAATCTTGAATTAATCCATTCAATATACTGCTTTTTATATTCAATTGGTAGAAATGAGTTTCGGAGAAAAGTACATGCTTCAATCATTTGATAAAATCAAAATTTATAGATATGAATAATTTCCCTCCTATAGTAGTCTCACAATACTATCAAATCTGTTATCATTCTTCAATTTCTGTAAAATTGGTTCTTCCTTAAGCCGTTCAATATCATTAAACCCAAGTTTTATGGCATTTTGTAAAACCCCGAATGCCTTATCATACTCGTCTGTCGAAGCGGCAGTGTCTCCGGCTGCAAAGGCAGAGTCGCCTTTCAATGTATGAAAACATGCCCAAAGGAAGCTGCAATCAGGATTTTCAGGGTCAACAAGATAATATATTTCAAGAAACCTCCCGGCATATCCAATCTGTCCGCTGTTCAATGCATTTTCAGAATGTGTATAAGCCAATAAGCTCAAATAATTTAACAGCCGTTTATCTGCAAAAAATTTTATTTTGTCTTTTTCCTTTTTATTCCGCTTGTTTATTTGTTCCACTTCCTTTTTCCACCAATCAATTGTATAAGTTGTATTTACAAATGCATCAAAAAAACGTTTCTGCTCCGATTTTTCTTCTGCAAAGATTTTATTTTCATGCTCCTGTCGCTCTTGATATTTTTCATTTTGTTCAAGCTTTGTTAATTCTTCCTGGTACGAAGAAATATCCATAATACCATCTAAATAATTAATAAGCATCCTGTAACAATCGGCTTCATCAATATAGTTATTAATTTTTTTTGCCGTTTTTATTCTTGACTGAAAACTGTTAATTATTTCTGTAATTAATGTATCATTTTGGGGAATGAGCTTATCTTTTATCGCCTTGCATTCGAGCCATAAAAACGCGTCCTGAACGGTTTCCGGAGGAGGCCAATCATGTTTACCGTAAAAAGTAAGTAAAAGATGACGAAACTTGTTATTTTCAAGCGATTGAGCAAGCTCTTGTAATTCCAACAGGTTAAAATCCTCTTTACCTGCTATACCAAGATAGTCGAATTTGCGGAACACTTGTTGCTGTTGCGATGGAAATCCGGCTCCACAACCAATAACCCCCTTTATATCATTTCTGTTTATTGCCAGATATGCAGCCACTCTTGCTCCCCCTGAAAATCCGCAAGCATAAATACGATTTTTGTCTATTGCAATTCTTTTCTCACCATCACCGATGAGATTATTGGCGATCAATGCAGATGTTTCTAACGATAATCCGTTTTTCGAATTATTAGAGGCAATCAAAATATATCCCAAATTTTCAGCGGCATCTTTAAATTTTTCTACAGCAAGCTTTCCTCGTGCATGAGCATCGAAAAGAAAAAGCACAGGCCACTTTTTCATAGCAGAGTAAGAGGGTGGAAGGAATAATGTAAACGATTGCGACGGCTCGGTTTTGCAGATAACTGAATCAATTATTTTCCCTGTCTCAAAATTTTCATATTCTATTATAAATGTTTTTTTAGCTAAAGTATCTGATAGCGTGCCTTTTTTATTTGTATTGCTCTGTTGGGAACATCTTGTGAATAAAATAGCGATACAAAATAGTATAACTAACGTATTAAATAATAAGAGCTTAATTTCAAGCAGAGACCGCAAAAAATTTACGCACTTGTGCGCTGAAGCGTTTCGCTTTGCAAGCGCAGAGACTGCAAAAAATTTACGCTCTTGTGTGCTGAAGCGCTTCGGTGTGCAAGCGTAGAGTTCCGCAAATTTATGATAATATATTCTTCGCGTGTTTTGCGATTCCATAGCGACCTTTGCGTGAAAAAATTGCATTTGAATACTCCGTAAATATAACAAATAATTAATAAACAGGCATTAAACAAAAAAAATTTTTTAATACAACTATTTTTATTAATTTTCGCACTTTATTTATATTACTGACGGGGTGACTCCGAGTCAGTAGCACACTGTTTATTTATTGAGTTGGTCATTGCAATGATTGCTCATTACTAACGGTGTGATTCCAAGTCACCCCATCAGTAGTAAAAAAATTTAATCTTTAATATTATGAAAAAATTATTTCTATCAGCCTTAGCCTTAACCTTAACCTTAACCTTAACCTTAACCGGCTATTCCCAGAACATCGCCATCACCGACGACGATGGTTACACAGCTCACCCGTCTGCAATGCTCGATGTGAAATCGTTAACTAAAGGTTTTCTTACTCCAAGGTTAACAACGGTTCAGCGGACTGCGATAAGTAGCCCTGCAACAGGTCTGCTTGTATTTGATACCGACCTGAATAGTTATTATTGTTATAATGTTGCCGGTTGGGTTAACCTTACTTATGGAAATCCGAGTAATATCTGGCGGCTCAAACGTTTTTCTTACTAACACATCACACCATGTCGGAGTCGGGACTACAGCACCTGTCGGTAAGCTTGAGGTGAAAGGCGATGTTCCGATTTCCAGCAATGCTCCGTTATTTGAAGTGCTCAACAGCAATGGCGATACTGTTTTTGCTGTTTATTCGCAAGGAGTAAGGATTTATGTAGCCGATGACCCTGCAATTAAAGCGTCAGGAAGTCGCAGTGGTTTCGCTGTTGGCGGTTTCAGTCTTACTAAAGCGCTGACTAACGATTATCTTTGGGTCACTCCTGATAGTGTCCGGATTTATGTGGAAAAAGATGGCGGCTCAAAATCTTCCGGTAGCCGTGGTGGATTTGCTGTTGGCGGTTTCAGTCTTACAAAGACTCTTCCTGATGACTATTTCAACATTTCCGGAGCAGATTCTGCCGAAGTAATTAACCCCAGCCAGGCACGCATGCTTTGGTATCCTACAAAAGAAGCATTCCTTGCCGGACGTGTTTTAATCCAATCGGTTGATAGCGTCGGAACAAACTCTATTGCCGTTGGAAATGAATCCAAAGCAATCGGTAATTATTCCCAGGCTTTCGGGTACCGGTCAAGAGCAGTAGGTATGTATTCCATAGCACTCGGATATATGTCATATACCACAGCAAGTTCTTCATTTGCATTCGGACGTAATTGCCTCGCATCCGGACCATTCTCTTTTGCAGGAGGATATGGTAGTAATTCGTATGGAAGTTCATCTGTCGCAATTGGTTACTATTGTGATGCCAATCAAAATTCAGTTGCAATTGGTTATGGTGCGTTAGCGAGTGGACAAAACTCTGCGGCATTCGGAGCTTCCTTTGCAACAGGAAGCGGTTCTTTTGCAGCAGGCGACCTTAGCGAAGCTGCTGGAGAAGGTTCATGTTCCATCGGACAAGAAAATCTTTCCACAGGTAATCATTCCATTACGCTTGGTACATATAATCTCGCAAACGGGCTATATTCCACCGCTATTGGTTACTGGAACACAACCCAATTAGATAACAGTGTAGCAATTGGTTATAATAATATATCGAGCGGGAACACATCTTTCGCTTTAGGAATTCAAACAAATTCTTCAGGTTATAATTCCTATGCTTTTGGAGATAATACTACTGCCTCGGGAAATTATTCATATGCCTTCGGAAAAGGTATTACAGCTTCCGGTTTAAATACTGTGGCTTGGGCGCTGAACGACCAGAGCCTCACTAATGTAACCGATAATAATGTCTTTGTTATTATGGGAGGTAATGTCGGTATTGGAACAATCTCTCCACAATATACTCTCGATGTTGCGGGCTCCTGCAACCTGAATAAAGGTATCGTTTCCGGTACAGCTCTTTCGGTTAACGATGCTGTAACCATTTCTTTTAACGGCTCACTCTTTCGATGGGGTGATGGCGGTTTAGCAAATTATTTTGCCGACGATGTAGGCATTGGCACAACAAGCCCACAACGGCCATTACATGTTTCCGGAGTTAACGAACCCGCTGCTCGCTTCCGCCGGTCAAACGATGGCACAGTTGTTGAATTTTATAATAATTTACTTCTTGTTGGTGATATTTCTCTGGCAGGTGGTGTAACATCATATAACGCTTTTACAGGTTCACACTATGCTTCGGTTCCGGAAAATACAAAAAAAGGTACGCTCATACAACTAACCGGTAAAAATTCACGTCTGAATGCTGAAAATGAATCTGAAATAGTTTATGGAACACAAATTAGTTGTGAACCTAATTCCCCTAAAATTCTCGGTGCCTATCTGGGAAAAGCTGATTTTAACGGAGAAAATTCTCCCGCTCTTATCATGGCTGTCGGTAATGGTGAAATGTGGGTAGTTGATAACGGTGAAGATTTAATACCCGGCGATTATCTTATTTCCTCATCCGTTCCCGGACATGCCATGAAAGATGCCGGTCAATATGAAATTGCAAACATCGTTGCACGCGTTGCCGAACCCGTTATATGGAAAAACGAAACAATGAAAATTGACAATGTAAAACATAAACGGATATCCGTATTTTTTGAAAACTTCACTATCCGTCATAATGAGAAAAAAATTAACGAGCTTGAAAAAAGAATTGATGAGCTTGAACAGATAATTAAAGCAGATTCATCAAAATAATTTCATTTTCAGCTTTTTAACCGGAAAATGTCACAATCCATCCTGTTTCACTTACTGTTTGTCAAGTGAAACTTACTGTTTATTAACTGAAACTTACCGTTTGAAAAGTGTCTATTTTTCCGATGCCTCACGTGAATTAATTTTACAGGATAAAGGCAACTTTTTTACAAAGAATATTGTCTTAATAACAAGTATTAATATAAAATATCATGTAACTTATATATAAATTTTTCGTATAACATATTAACTTAAAACCTATTTTTTATGAAAACTTTGACTTCTTCCTTGTTTATACATTTATTAAGAATAAATGTGACAGCCGCATTTTGCATATTGTTTTTATTCATGGCATCTGCTCAAAAACAATACATTTCCGGGAAGGGAATGCCCAATTTTGCCAATGTGAAAAACTCGCGAACAGTTCAAAAACTTCAACTCGATTTATCTAAAAATCCCGGGAAATATCAACATTACTTAAATGCAAAACAAAATCTTCAACAGAAAAAATTTCCAGGAGCAAATATCCAAAAATTTCGTGAGCGAAGCGAACAAATATCAATAAATATCAGCGAAGCGAATTTCAATAAAAATAAAAAGCCCACACCGGCCGAACAAATAGATTTTATTCATAAGCATAAATCGGATTCATCAAATATTTATCTCTACTTTTATAACTATTGCTATTATTGCTGGGATTCTTCATGCTTTACAACCGATGTCGCGTTCTTGTTCTCCGCATATATTTGGATTGATTATCCACAGGATACAAGCGATATTACTGTAATAATTAATTTCGGCGACGGAGCCGATACAACACTCAATCCGTTTTGCTATTGGAATTACTTCAATGATTCTCTATCCACTTATGAGTGTTATGATTTTATCGCCTTGGCATTACATGCTTATTCTTCTCCTGGTATTTATACTCCAACCTGCACAGTTATTACTTCGACTGGAGACATAGTATCCCAATCATATTATGAACCGATTACTATTTATCCGGGAGCTCCTCCTTCTCCTTCGATAACTTATTTTGATTCATACAGCGGTCAATATTGCTGGAATGGTGTTCTTAATGATTACGGTAATTATTTTTATTTCGAGCTTTACTATCCATTTTTTCAATCTTTTTCAGATGTATTCATTATAAATATAGATTTTGGTGATGGAAATGATACTATGTACCAAGCTACAATTCCTAATCAAATAGACTGGTGGTGGTGGGGATATTTCTGCCCGCCGTATTTCTGGTTTGACGCCGTTCATAAATATTCACAGGCGGGGACCTACACTGTAACCTCGACTGTCACATTTCCTGATGGCTATACAGATACTGCAGCATCAATTGCTTATATTGCCGACCATTGCGTTACCATAGGCGGAAAAGTATTTATTGATGAAGATGGAGATTGCATTCCTGATACTGATGAAGCCGGCGTATCAGATGTCTGGCTTTATATCCCTTATGATTATGATTCTTTATATTATGATTCTTCATTTTATTACAGTCCATGTTATAATGTTTATTGGGACAATTGGGCTTATACCGATACCAACGGCGATTACTGGTTCAGCTTTCCGAATATTTGTCCGGTAAGCAATAAGATAATGTTCGACCCTTATTACAATTTTTATCCACTCGATAACTTACCTCTGTCATGCCCTGAGTCAGGATATTATAATTTTAGTACTGATAATCCATCGCTCGACTATAATTTTGCACTTGGCTGCACTTCGGGTTATGATTTGCAGGGTTTCGTCTGGGGATGGCGTTTAGCGGCACAGCTAAATTCATAATTGATAATCCCGGTTTTCTGACTATTGATAGTATATTCCCAGCTCCAAATGCTATTTCAGGCGACACAATAATTTGGAATTTTTACAATATCTCTGTTCTTGATTGGTGGAATTATACAACGATTTATATTACAACTGCTACCTCAGCTCAGGAGGGTGATACTATTCACACGACCCTGATTCTTGAACCTGCATCGGATGACTCTAATCCGGACAACAACTTTATAACGGAGGATTTCATTATAACCAATTCCTGGGACCCAAACGAAAAAGAAACATTGCCTAAGAGCGACACACCCTAAGGTTTTATCCAGCCTGATGATTTGCTTACATACATTATTCATTTTCAGAACTCAGGTTCCGATACTGCTTACAATATTTTCATTGTTGACACTATTGATGCAAATCTTAATATCGGGACAATAAATATTCTTACATCAAGCCATTATATGGAATTTTATAGAGATGAAAATATCTATACCTTTTCATTTCCGTATATCATGCTGCCCGACAGCACGACAAATCTCACAGCAAGTCAGGGATTTGTCAGTTATAGTATCAAACCCAAAGCAAACCTGCCCGGAGGTACGATGATTACTAATACTGCAAACATCTTTTTTGATTATAATCCTGCTGTGGTTACAAATACAACAATAAACACCATTGCACATGCAACCGATATTTCACCGGATAAAGGAAATGTATCCAATGGAATAATTGTTTATCCTAACCCGGCAAAAACAGAACTTTTCATCCAATTTAGAGAATTTCCGGTTAATACGAATATAGTTTTATCTGACCTGACCGGAAGGCAAATTTATACCCATTCCATTAATACTTCACTGATGCGAATTAGTCTGGCTGATATCTCACAAGGATTGTACTTCTTGCAAGTACAGGGGACTGATAAAATTGTCACGTTCAAAATCGCAGTAAAATAAGATTTTCCTGATTATTTACATAGAGTTTCACCTTTAGTGAAACTCTACGCACTCTCCACATTCATTTTTACACAAAAAAATTTTTAATGCAACTATTTTTATTAATTTTCGCTCTTTATTTATTGAGCTAATGTTACAGTTCAGGTATACATTGTCATTCCGAGCGAAGCGAGGAATCTGTTATTAGATAGTTAAACAGTAATTAAAAATAATTAATTAAATCTATATCGTTATGAAAAAATTTCCATTAATGTCCTTGACCTTAACCTTAACCTTAACCTTAACTGGCTATTCCCAAAACATCGCTATCACCGACGACGATGGCTATACAGCTCATCCCTCGGCCATGCTCGATGTGAAATCGTCAACTAAGGGTTTTCTTACCCCAAGGTTAACAACAATTCAGCGAACAACAATAAGCACTCCGGCGACAGGTCTGCTTGTATTTGATTCCGACCTGAATAGCTATTATTTTTATAACGGCGCCGGCTGGGTCAACATTACGTATGGAAATCCAAGCAATATCTGGAGTTTATCCGGCTCAAACGTTTTTCTTACTAACACATCACACCATGTCGGCGTCGGAACTACAGCACCTGTCGGTAAGCTTGAAGTAAAAGGCGATGTTCCGCTTTCCAGCAATGCTCCATTATTTGAAGTGCTAAACAGTAGTGGCGATACGGTCTTCGCAGTTTATTCACAGGGTGTTCGCGTTTATGTTGCCGACGATCCTACTGTCAAAGCAGCAGGCAGCCGCAGCGGTTTCGCAGTTGGTGGGTTCAGCCTGACAAAAGAAATTACAAATGAATATTTACGGGTTACTCCTGACAGTGTCCGTATTTATATTGAAGAATCGCCTGGCGCTAAAGCTTCCGGCAGCAAAGGAGGTTTTGCCGTAGGGGGATTCAGCCTGACTAAAGAAATCAATTCTGAATTTTTAAGTGTTAAGTACGATACTTCCGAAATCATTAACCCAAGCGAACCAAGAATTTTGTTCTATCCAAATAAAAACGCATTTCTTACAGGACAGGTCATCATTGAAAGCAAGGATAGTGTAGGAAAAAATTCTTTTGCTTCCGGTTTTGAATCTAAATCTATTGGTGACTGGTCGCAGGCATTAGGGTATAAACCAATTGCAAGAGGCGATTACTCAACTGCTATTGGTAAAAATGCAGTTGCAAGTTCACTTAATTCTTTTGCTTTTGGCGATGGTGCCAAAGCGTTGAACCTGGATGCATACTCATTCGGTGCATTCACAGAAGCAAGAGGTATTGGTAGTTTTGCCTTTGGATATGTTGGAAGGGACTCTTTAGGTCCAACAGGAACGGTTACTAAAGCATCAGGTAATTATTCTTTTGCTTTTGGTTTAGGTTCGCAGGCTTTAGCAGAAGGAGCAATGGCTTTTGGAACGAATGATTCCGCCATAAACCTATTTTCTTTATCTATGGGCTATAAAACCAAAGCCAGTGGTTGGTATTCCACGGCAATGGGGGCTTATACAAAAGCCAGCGGTTCTGGTTCCACGACAATAGGGTATATGACAACAGCCAGTGGGAATCATTCCACGGCAATGGGATATTCTACAAGGGCCATCGGGGATATTTCCACGGCAATGGGATATGAAACAGCAGCCAGCGGCTTAGTTTCCACTGCAATGGGAAGACATACAACAGCCAGTGAATATTATTCCACGGCAATGGGATGTGAAACAACAGCCAGCGGTTTTATATCCACGGCAATGGGGTACTATACAAGAGCCAGCGGTAGGTATTCCACGGCAATGGGAATCTATACTACAGCACAACCCCACTCTTCTTTTGTTATCGGTAGATACAATGTAATATCCGGAACAACAGATGGGTGGGTATCTACGGATCCGCTTTTTATTATCGGTAATGGGTCAAGTGATGGGGCAAGAAGCAATGCTATTACTGTATTAAAAAATGGAAATGTTGGTATTGGAATATCATCGCCTTCTTATCTATTGGATGTTTCAGGAACATGCAATCTGAACAACGGCGTTTCCAGCGGCATAGCACTTCGTGTTAACGGGACCGAAGCTCTATGGTTCAATGGAACGTATTATAGCTGGGGTTCTGGCGCTACCTCCAATTACTTCGCAAAACCAGTTGGAATAAAAGTAGTGACTCCTGCATATAGTCTCGATGTAAAAGGCCGTAGCCGTTTCGTAAGCGACGGGTCTGTTTCCGCAGGTTGCTGGTACACGACTATCGCTGGCTCAAACAGTGCTTTTATTGGCATGAACACCGACGATTTCATTGGGATCTGGGGTGAAAACGCGTTCTGCTGGGCATTCAATATGAATGTGACCGACGGCAGTATATATATGCCAAATGTATATAATCATACCACGGCCAGCTCGGCAAACCTTTATATTAATTCATCCGGCAGACTCATGAGAAGCACTTCCTCGGCACGTTATAAAAAAGATATTGACGATCTTAAAATTAATACTGAAAATATCTATAAACTGCATCCTGTTTCATACCGCAGCAAAGATGACAATTCAGTACATTTCGGACTGGTGGCCGAAGAAGTAGCTGATGTGATTCCTGAATTGGTGGAATGGTCACCTGAAAGAATCATTAACCCCGGCAGCTTGTCGGAAAAACTTGTACCGGACGGCGTTCAATATTCTTTACTTTCAGTTTTGCTATTGGAACAGGTCAAAAAACACAGTGAAACATTGAATAATAATACCTCTGAAATCGAGTCGCTTAAAGCTGAAAACCAAAATTTGAAATTATACTGTAACACATTGTCAAATGAAATTGACAAGTTGAAAGCAGAAATAGAATCAATAAAAAAAGTTAATCAAAAAAAAGAATTTGAATAATGCAGGCTAAATAGAGAAAAAATGCAAAACATAAATTCCAAAATCTTCATTTTGCTGTTTGCTATTTTCATTTTTTATTTTGCAATTTCTGTTCACACCCAGGATACAAAAAAATTAGACTCGTTATGGAATAAGTATAACAAAGCCAAGCACGACACAACACGCATAAAACTCTATCTCGATATAGGGGATGCCTATGAATATATAATACCCGATACTGCGCTTTTATATTACAATAAAGCATTAGAATTAGCCAACAAAGCGGAAATGGAGCAAATATCTCAGAAAGGACAAAATACGATTACAACCGCTATTGCAAAGCTCAAAGCATCTTCCTTAAGCAGTATTAGTCTCATATACTCACTACAAGGCGACAATAATAAAGCGATTTCATATTCTCTTAAATCTTTAAAAATAGACGAAGCGATAAAAAACGAAAAAGGAATGTCCGCCTCTTTCACTAATCTCGGATTCATTTATTCCGATATGGGCGACTACACTCAGGCTCTCGGATATTTTCAAAAAGCTTTGAATATTCTCATAAAATCAGGAAATAAAGATGGATTATTCAAATGCTATGGCAACATTGGCAATGTTTACAAAGGCCAGGGCAATTATGCTCAAGCGTTTGAATACTTTCTTAAATCTTTAAAAATTGCTGAGGAACTTGGAGACAAAATCGGTATGGCAAAATGTTATGGAAATCTCGGAATTATTCATTCTGACCAGGGTAACTATGTTCAGGCAATTGATTATTATTTTAAATCTTTAAAAATATTTGATGAAACAGGTCATAAAGTTGATATATCAACCTGTTACATTAATATCGGCAATATTCACAAAGACCAGGGCAGTTACGATAAGGCAATAGAATATTATCTGAAATCTTTAAAAATTTCAGAAGAACTTGGAGACAAAAACGGGATATCTAATTGTTATGGCAATATTGGTAACATTTCTAGAGAACAAAGCGATTATCCAAAAGCTATTGAATATTTTTTCAGTTCGCTTAAAATTTCTGAAGAAATTGGCGATAAAAATAGCATGTCTAAAAACTATAATAATATTGGTATAATTTATCAAATACAATGCAACTATGAAAAGGCAATTGAATATTTTTATAAATCACTTAGCATTGCAGAAGAGCTCGGAGACAAGGTTGGAATGGCACATTGTTATTGCAATATTGGCACTATATATAAATATCAAGGTTTATACGATAATGCTATCCGCCAATATAATCAATCGCTGAAAATATGTTATGAAATAAATATCAAAGAAGGAATAGTGATAAATTTGGACAATATAGCGTCTTTGTACATTTCACTTGCCGATTCCGTTGCAAAGAATGAAAAACAACGTATTGATTTCCTGAAAAAATCGCTCGAATATGGAAATAAAGCTTATGAATTAGCCGTGGAAATTGATGCTTTACCCACTGAAAATCGCGCTGCAGAATCAATAATGAATGCTTATAAGAAGCTTGGCAATTCCGCCTCCGCCAAAGCTTCGGCGGAGTACTATAAAATGGCGATGCAATATGCTGATATTTTTATTGCAACCAAAGACAGCATGTTCAAAGAAGAAAAAATAAAATCAATAGCCGAAGCGGAAAAAAAGTTTGAAGCGGAAAAAAAGCAACTGCAAATTGAAAAATTGAGCAAAGAGAAGGAGTTACAACGTTCAGAATTACTCAGGCAAAAAGAACATGGGAAAAGGCAAAAGCTGGTTATTTTGTTTACTGTTCTCGGTTTTCTGTTTATGGTCGTGTTTGCAGTGTTTGTAGTTCATCGCTTGCGTATTACACGCAGGCAAAAGCGTACTATTGAGGAACAAAAGGCGTTAGTTGATGAAAAAAATATCGCCCTTAATCAGCAAAACGAGGAAATACGCACACAACGTGACCAAATACAAGCCAATCGTGATGAAATTGCTACTCAACGGGATAAGCTTGATTTTACACTGACGGAATTACGTCAAACCCAGGAACAACTCATCGAATCAAAAAAAATGGCTTCACTCGGCAGCCTCGTCGCCGGTATTGCCCATGAAATTAATACCCCGGTTGGTATCGGAATTACGGCTTCCTCATCGCTTGTCGAGCAGACAAAACAATTCGCAACGTTGTACAAAGGCGGACAAATGACAAGACAACAACTCGAGGAGTACCTCGAAAATGTTTATCAGACAGGATCCCTCGTTCTGAAAAACATGAACCGCCCCGGCGAGCTTGTCCGCAGCTTCAAACAAGTTTCGGTTGACCAAATAACAGAGGAAAAGCGCAAATTCCTGCTAAAGCCCTATATCGAAGATATTCTGTTCAGTCTGAAGCCGGAATTCGGCAAAAAACAAATAACCACAACCATTGATTGCAATCAGGAGCTAGAAATTGACAGCTACCCGGGCATTTATGCGCAGATAATCACCAATCTGATACTAAACAGCATTCGTCATGGTTTTCGTGAAATGGATACAGGCGATATAACAATTATTGTATATGTAGGGACGAACGGTGCTTCGACTCCGCTCAGCAACCACCGTTCATCCTTACATATACAATATATAGACAACGGTTGCGGTATCCCTGCCGAAAACCTTCCCAAAATTTTCGACCCTTTCTTCACCACCAACAAACAAACAGGCACGGGCCTCGGGTTGAACATTGTGTATAATCTTGTCACGCAGAAACTGAAAGGAACTATAAAATGTGAAAGTACAACCGGTAAAGGCATTGAATTTATAATTAAAATACCTTTTTAACAATGCTAAAATTTTTTGTCAACCGATAAAATCAAGGAAATTTTCATTATTGATAATCCGAAATTCTGTTCCCGGATAAGCCTGAAGAAAGGTAACCGGTTCCTTGGCTTTTGTACTCTTCCATTTCATTTCATAACCATATAAATTACCGTCTCTTTCTTCGATTAAATCAATTTCTTTTTGATCGTAAGTGCGCCAGAAATAATGATTTGCCCGAAATTTCATGTAATACGACTTTTTTAACCTTTCGGAAATACAGTAGTTTTCCCATAATTTTCCAATATCATCCCGGGTATTTAACAGGTTGTAATTGTTTATTACAGCATTTCTTATACCATTATCCCAAAAATAAAATCTCGGTGTTTTTGTATATTCATTTCTTAAATTCCTGCTAAAACCAAGTAGAGAAAACAGAACATACGTTTTCTCAAAAATATCAAGATAGCGTTGAACGGTTTTTTTATTTACATTCAGATTTGATGCTAATTCCGAGTAAGAGATATCATTTCCTATCTGAAAGGCAATCAACCTAAGTAAATTTAGAATAAAAAGACTATCTTTTTGATTATTAAGTTCTAATATATCCTTCAATAAATATCCTTTTTTTATTGATTCAAGCTCGTCAATTTTCTCATCTGTCCCAGTCTTAGTAATTATTTCAGGATAACAACCATAAATCAGTTTATTTTCAAGGTTTTGTTTTGCTGTAAGATAATCTTCGTTTAATTCAAGTTGGGATAATGGATATAGATTTATGTATTTGCTTCTTCCTGTCAAAGGCTCGCTTATTTTATTAATCAGATCAAACGATGAAGAACCTGTAATAAAAATTTTAATAACCCTGTTATTATCAACGAGGAGTTTTAAGTTTAATCCGATTTAGGTATTTTGTGAGCTTCATCAATAAAAAGAAACTCATATTTATTTACAAAACCTTGTAAAACATGAAGTCTTTGGGATGATAATATTTCAACAACATCAAGGTCTTCACCCTGAACCATAAGGATTTTTTTGTTTTTCAGGTCGTTTTTTATATCATTCATTAAGAATGTTTTACCGGTACGCCTGGCGCCAAAGAGACCGGTAACCTTTCCCGGTTTCAGCGACTTTAGTATCTCATTTTTGATAAATCTGGGTATCATGCTGCCTTAATTTTAAAGAATACAGGCACAAAATAATTCAAAATAATCGGAATTACCAAAAATTTTTTCTACTTTTGCAACAATACAATTTTCTTTCACGTCTGTATTTAATTAAATCTTTACGAATATGAAACGCTCGAAAAGAAAGTAAAAGAAATTGATACTCTCAAATCCGAAATAGAACAAATAAAAATTATGCTTGGTACTTCGGCAAAAAAATAGGCATGTTTACACCCACACCATCATCATGCCTTCTTCCTGTTCAACAGAAAATTCCTTGTGCCTCGTTTTATCCATTATCAGCATATAAGCTTTCTGCACTCCTTCGCGTTGCATATAGCCGTTAAGCCGCGATATTCCCTCTTTGTGATATTCAATTCCTCTCCATATTTTTAATTCAACCACAAATTTTTCATCCCTGAAAATAATCACTATATCCATTCGTTTTTCTTCACTGCTTTCAACTTCTTTAAAACAAAAACCAATACCATTGATAATAGGTTTTAAAAATACCAGAAATAATAACCGTAACTCTTTTTCAAGAAATTCTTTGCTTTTTAATGCATCGCTTTTTGAGTATTTTTCTTTGATAACTTCCTGGAATTTCAATAACACTTTTTCAATGTTTAGCCTGCCATCGGGTTTAATAAAGGAACTTTTTACAACATCCGCCGAAACTCCGTTATCCAATCCATTGGTATTTATTTTTGAAGTTATGTAATCGGTTATTACTTCTTCATAAATTTTATTGTGTATTATTAATTTTTTGTTTACACCCCTATCAAAGATACCATATATGTAACCTATGTTTATCAGGGGATTATTAATTACAAAATTAAAATCTTTAGTCCCAAGAATCACGTTTTTTATAAATTCATATAACTCTTTATTATTTTCTATGTTTTTTATTAAACTGTCAAAATTGGTATTACTTTCATCTATAATAATTTTTGTCGCTTCGTCAACGTCTTCATTAGTCCATTTTTTTTCAGTTTTATAAGGTGAAATTTCCTCGTCTATTTCCTTGCAAATCCTGCTTACCAGAAACGGATAACCCCTGGTATAGTGATATATTCGCTCACTGATTTGTTTTATGTCCATTTTAATTTTTTTTTCATTTACATAATCAATAAGCATTGTAGATATTTCCTGCGGATTAAAACTTAAATCAACCTTAAATTCTGTCGCAATATTCCAAGGGCTGTTATACTTCTGCTCTGCATCAGGACGGATTTTCAACTTCAATGTTTTTATATCGTGGACACCCACTAATATCACACTTTGAAATGTATAATCTTTTCCCTGATTTCTTAACAGGTACTTATTTCGTAACATCCCTAGAAAACTGAGAAATAGTTGATTGTTGCCGCTCTTATCTACTTCGTCAATTAATAAAACTATTTTTTTTTTATATTTTCTTATAACTCGTGTTATTGCTTTTGATAAAGTGTCTAAATTTTCTACATTATTACTTTCTTCTATAATGTAATTTTGTATTTCTTCATGTTCAATTCCAAACCCATCAGCAATCAATTTTAAAACAAACGGACTAAAAGACTTTTCATCATTGAACACAATATCCCCAATCCCTTCAAAACTTATAGAACTTACTAAATAATCAGGGTTATTTCTTAACACTTTTTCAATGTTGAATATTGTTGTAGTTTTTCCATACTGCCGAGGGCGGTTGATAGTAAAGTATTCACTATTTTCAATTAAATCTATTATTTTATTAATCTTTCCCGAAATATCTACCATGAAATGTTTCTCGGAAATACAAGTACCTGTTATATTAAATTTTTTTGACATAATGCTCTTTTGGGGATAATTATGCAAAGATAAGAAAAGGTTGAATATTATTTTGAGATGCCGGAAATAATTTTTTATTTTGTCCTAAAAACTTATGCTACTAAATCACCAAATCGCACTATAATAAATACAAACCAAAACTTCGTCCTATTATTTAATATTATTCAAATTTAATGTTATGAAAAAGATTAAAAAGCCGAAAAAATTTCAAAACCACATTGTAGTTTTGATTTTACTATTCTGTTTAGGTTCTGTCATTCATGCACAGAACATCGCCATCACCGACGACGACGGCTATACTGCACATCCTTCTGCAATGCTCGATGTGTACGCCTTAGACAAAGGGGTGTTGATACCAAGGTTGACCACCGTACAACGCACTTCGATTGCGAGTCCTGTCACAGGATTACTCGTCTTTGATTCCGACGCAGACGGTTTTTATTTCTATACCGGCACCGCCTGGCTCAACCTGACCGCCGGGATTTCAGACAGTCTGTGGGTGAATTCCGGGAGTAAAGTTTACCTCAACGATACCACCTGTCGGGTAGGTGTCGGGACACGGGTTCCGACCGGAAAGCTAGAAGTAAGGGGCGATATCCCTGTTTCAAGCAATGTTCCTCTTTTTGAAGTGATCAACAGCAGTGGCGATACGGTCTTTGCTGTTTATTCGCAAGGTGTCAGGATATATGTAGCCGACGAGCCTACCTTGAAATCCTCCGGTAGCAGAAGCGGATTTGCCGTTGGAGGTTTCAGTATGACAAAATCATTAACCAACGAGTACCTGAGAGTAACTCCCGACAGCGTAAGAATATACATCGAAAAAGATAGCTCTAAAGCTTCTGGAAACAAAGGTGGCTTTGCCGTCGGCGGATTCAGTCAGACAAAAGGGCTGGCGGTTGATTATTTTAATATTTCCGGTAATGATTCGGCTGAAGTTATTAATCCAAGCGAGGCACGCGTGGTCTGGTATCCTGCCAAAGAAGCTTTCCTTTCCGGAAGAGTTTTGATTGAATCGGCTGATAGTGTTGGAACAAACGCCATGGCTACCGGCTTCGAATCAAAAGCAATCGGAAATTATTCACAAGCTTTAGGATATCGCGCCAGAGCTTATGCTTTTAATTCTACTGCAATTGGTTACCAGGCACAAGCATTGGACACAAATTCTTATGCCTTTGGCAATCTTTCCGTGGCTGCCGCTAATGGTTCCTACGCAATTGGTACCGAAGCCAAAGCAAAGGGCTTATGGAGCTTTGCAATTGGCTCAAAAGGCGAAGATTACTATGGCGCTTATATTGGTCCAACTATGGCAACGGGCAGCTTTTCGTATGCTTTTGGTATGGGTTCACAGGCGCTTGCTAAAGGTTCTTTCGCTTTCGGCACAGTTGACTCATCCACCGCACCTTATGCCGTCGCTATCGGATATAAAACAAAGGCATCGGGAGTAATGTCAACTACACTTGGCTCTATAACTATTGCTTCCGGCACTATCGCTACAGCTATGGGTAATAATACTCAGGCAATAGGCGATATTTCTTTAGCTACCGGAAACGGTTCAATAGCATCAGGATGGGCTTCTACAGCTATGGGTAATAATTCAAGTGCAAGCGGTCAATATGCTTTCGCAGCCGGACATTCTGCAAATGCTTCAGGTATTATTGCCCCCGTTGCATTAGGATACCTACCAACTGCCAGTGGTACATGTGCCGTAGCTATCGGCTATTCTACTACCGCTGCCGGAGATTATTCCACCGCAATTGGTGAATATACGTCAGCCGGAAGCTATGGTGCAACTGCATTAGGAACATATATCAATGTTAATGGAATACGCTCTTTCGGTATCGGGCTTGATAATCCATTTCCATCCACATGGACTATCACTCAGAACAATACTATGGCAATAATGGGCGGATATGTCGGCATTGGTACTGTTGCTCCCGATAAATTGCTTCATGTTGCCGGTGACGCACGTATCGAGGGTAGTATTTATTATGGTTTTGGCGCTGCAACTTATAATAAACCTGATTATGTCTTCAGTACAAACTATGACAAAAATTTCGATATCATGGAAATTGAGAAGTTCATTATAGAAAATAAGCATCTGCCTTGGGTAACCTCACTTGATGCAGAAAAAGATGGCGTGAATTTCACACGTATGGGATTCGAAACCCTTGAAGCCGTTGAAAATTTACAACTTCAGATTATCGAATTGAAAAAAGAAAATATTTCTCTAAAAAATCTACTTCAAGAAAAAGATACAGATATACACAGCCTTCAAAAAGAAATAGAAAATATTAAAGAAGAATTGAAAAAATAAACCGGCAATTATATTATTTGTTATATGCATTAGCAATGCTGTTTACGTATTGATGTAATCGGTTTTTAAATACATCCTTTAAAAACAACCTTGTGTTTTTAAAGTTTATGTTTAAAAACAGCCTTGTATTTTTAAATATGATGTGTATTTTTGCCGGAAAATTAAGTAACAGATAAAATTGTTTCATGAAAAGAAATATTACTCATAAACTCTTGGAATGGAAGAATAATCCTAAACGTAAACCATTAATCCTGAGAGGGGCAAGACAAACCGGTAAGTCATATTCGATAACCGAATTCGGGAAGAACCATTTTGAGGGTGGTGTACATATTGTCAATTTGGAAAAACAGCCGGACTGGCATAGTATCTTTGAAAAAAATTTTAACATAGAAAGGATTTTATCGGAGATTGAAATCATTATTAATAAGCACATTAACCCTGGTCATGACTTACTTTTTTTTGATGAAATCCAGGCTTGTCCGAAAGCGATATCTGCCTTGCGGTATTTTTATGAACAAACTCCTGAATTACATGTTATTGCAGCAGGTTCACTATTGGAGTTTGCTCTGAAGGATATCCCGTTTCCAGTTGGAAGAGTCCAGTTGTACGATATGCATCCGATGAATTTTTATGAATTTTTGTTGGCTACAGGAAAGGAAATTGCTGCACAAACAATTATTAATAAACCTGTAAAATTATCCGATACTGTTCATGAAATGCTGATTGAAGAAATTCGTAAATATTTTTTTATCGGTGGAATGCCGGAATGTGTAAAAACGTATGCTGAAACGAAAAGTATTACCAGAGTATTTGATATTCAGTCTGATTTATTGGATACTTTTCGACAGGATTTTTCAAAATATGCTGCTTTTTCCGACAAGCAATGCTTGAATGCAGTATTTAGCGCCGTCTCACAAAAAGTTGGGCAGCAAATAAAATATTCTCATTTAACCAATGATTTTAGTGTTCCTACAATAAAGAAAGCGTTTAATTTGCTGGAAACAGCGCGTTTATTTAAAAGAGTGAGTTCATCTAACCCTGCAGGTATTCCTTTAGGAGCCAGCACTTCGGAGAAAATATTTAAAATAATCATGCTTGATGTCGGATTGCTTTCCCGGCTAAGCGGTATATCCGTATCTGCTGAATTTAATAATAAGAATCTGTTGTCGGTTTTTCGGGGAGCTATGGCAGAACAATTCGTTGGACAGGAGTTGATAGCCATTGGGCATACTGAATTATTTTACTGGTCGAGACAGGCAAAAAGCAGCAATGCCGAGACCGATTTTCTAATCGAAAAACAGAACAAAATAATACCTATAGAAGTCAAAAGTGGTTCAGCAGGAAATTTGAAGAGTCTGCATATTCTTTTTGATACATACAAAAATATCGAAAAAGCATTTGTTTTTTCTGAAGCTCCTTATGGAGAAATACCTGAACAAAAACTCATGTTTTTCCCATTATATTATGTGTCGCTGGTAACAGAAAAAAATTAATATTTTGCATTTTGCAACAAAACAGCTACCTTTCACATCTGTAATAAATTAAATCTTTACAAATATGAAACGTTTTTATTTTTTACTTTTAGTCCTGTTATGGTTTATTATCAGCCAGTTACAAATGGTATCTAAAGCTCAGAACATCGCCATCACCGACGACGACGGCTATACTGCACATCCTTCTGCAATGCTCGATGTGTACGCCTTAGACAAAGGGGTGTTGATACCAAGGTTGACCACCGTACAACGCACTTCGATTGCGAGTCCTGCCACAGGATTACTCGTCTTTGATTCCGACGCAGGCGGTTTTTATTTCTATACCGGCACCGCCTGGCTCAACCTGACCGCCGGGATTTCAGACAGTCTGTGGGTGAATTCCGGGAGTAAAGTTTACCTCAACGATACCACCTGTCGGGTAGGTGTCGGGAC
>JACQWN010000293.1 GCA_016209245.1 Bacteroidia bacterium | reverse complement strand
TCATAGAATTTGCTGTTGTTATTTTCAAGCGCTTTGAGAAGATAATATGCAAAAACAGAATGTCCCTCCCTGCCGCCATCCATAACCGGCTCTATACCTCCGGAAGAAATAGCTTTACGAGAAGACAGATTATGCACCTTTACATAATATTTTTCTGAATTTTCAAACGGAACAGCAATAGTATTTCCTCTGAAAATGTCCCCACTGAAACAAGCGTCTGACACTAAAAGGGTATGTTTTGATTTAATACCGCCAAGAAAGGTTTGGATGTCGTTATTTGAAATAAAATCGGATACTGAAGTAGTAGTTGCATCAACCGGTACCCAAAAGCCCTTGTCAAGCTCCTTTTTATATTCACCATGTCCGGAAAAGTAAATAAAAACATTATCGGTTTCTTTAACATTGGCAACAAGCCATTCAAATTCTTTAAGTATTTGCTTTCGGGTAGCTTGTTCATTAATAAGCGTTCTGAAAAAATCGAATTTGTATTTTGATTTCAGAAGCGTTTCAATAGATTTAGCATCTTTAACTGCGTTGTCGAGCTTTTCCCATGCTCCTTTATATGTATCAACACCGATTATCAATGCATAATAATCGCCCAATTGCATTTCCTTTTTTGCTTCCGATACATTAAGCCCTTTTAACGGGTCACCACCACCGCGATAGATTGCGTCACCTTGATTTTCAGTAACAAGCTTTGCCGAGCTGACAAGTTCTTCCTCCAATGTAACATTGGGGGATGATGATGCTCCATACCTGCCGGTTTTTTCTTTTATATCTACTGATATTTTTATTTCAGTTCCCTGAAATTTTTCGCTTGGTAAAAATGTATAAGTAACAAGTTTTTTATCACCTGGTTCAACAGTCATAAAAGTATATTCCGAATTGCTTGCAGGAAATACATTCGCAGGATTTGTGAATTTTACTACAACATTTTCTGCTTTTCCTTCACCGTTGTTCTGAATCACCACATTCAAATCCACAGTTTTGCCTAAGGTGATTTTTCCGCCAAGCTCGGTTGAATACCTGTAATCGGAAATTGTCATTAAAGGTGCGGCAAGCTCTCTGGTTGTAATTGGGAGAGAAGCCGGAGCGGAATTAAAACCGTCAGCTTCAGACAAAGTAATTACAAAATCTGCTTTTCCATGATACAAATTATTGCTTCCATTAATAAAAACTTCAACATTTTTTTCACTTTCAGGCGATAATTTGCCTAAATCTTTATTGAACGGTTCGATGTTCAGTCCTGGAATCTTGTTATTATCTTTAATATCAAGAGTTAAACCGGTAGCATCACTTTTCCCGGTATTTTTTATATTAATAATAATTTTTGCTTTCTCTCCGGCATCAAGCGCCTGATTCCCGTTGGAATCGAAGAAATTTGTCGTGATATTCAGCACAGGCGGTATGCTTTTTTTACCTACAATCGAAACCTGCTTGAGCTGGCTTTCACCCGATTGCGAATATAAATTTCCCGTCTGAATTATTACAGACAACCCGGTTAAAAAAATAATTTTTTTCATATTTTTATATTTTTGTATTATCCCAACGTGGACAAGCCACAAACAAAAAAAAGGAATATTGCCACAGATTACACAGATTTTATAAATTCATTTTTTCTTTGACGAAGTCTGCGTTAATCTGTGCAATCTGTGGCATTTTTTTTAATATTTTGCCAAAAAGTGTAAAGATATTTTTGTTAAGGTACTAAATTATATTCAATAATAATACACATTATTCCTCTTATTCCCTGATAAAATAAAGATACTATTCACCCCTATAATTAATTTTCATTATCCCACCGAATTACGAATTTTTTACGAACTTACGAACTACGAATGTGGCGCCACTGGCGCCATTCGTAGTTCGTAAGTTCGTATTTTTTTCGTACTTCGATGGGGTAATAGTAACCAAATATCTTTAAAAGTTTACAACATAAGCAAACTGAATGCCGTTTGTTACAGGATTATAATATATATAGCAATTTTTATATAAAGAATTTTCTGATGTCAGGTTATATTTTTTTCTGATATGGTTATTCCTTATGCCTTTGAAAAAGACCCATACTACATCTGCGCCCCAGATCGTAAAAGCAAAACGGTTGGTTATCTGGCTTCTGCGGTACCACTTATTTGCATTATTATAGTTCATGTCAATCTCACTTTGTTTAGTGTCTATAGTTGACTTATCATAAAGCCCTTCATATACTTTTGATACACCAAGTGCAATTACAGAATAAGTAAATATTCCATAAACAGATATAGGAATCAGAAAATAAGGTATGCTTTTTTCAGTGTTTTTTCTTACAAGATAATCGCCAAAACCGGGAATAAGCACTGAAAGAAACATGCAACCCGGACCCGCTCCCAGATATTGGTACTTTGTGTTAAAAACCGAAATTATTGAGACTACAGCTTTTATTTTGCCTGTAAGCTCATCTCTGTCTTTCAGGACATCCCATGTAATAGATTTGTTATCACCGCCGTTGATGTAATGCCCGATGTCACCCGTAACCGTAACCGGCTTAATTACTAAACTTTCGTCAGTAATAAATTTTAGGTCAACTTTATAAGTTTCAACTGTATTAAAATTGGTAATATTAAAAGTGGTTATGATTTTATTATTGTCCACTGTAAAATCAACTTTTTCAATTTTTGCATTTGTTGTTTGCGAATAAACATTACAGTAAAAAGTGACTAAGGTTAAAGATAATAGAATTTTCAGAGCCTTTTTCATATTTTTAAATTTTAATAATTCTTTTCTATAGCTGTCAGACACTGTTAGAAATATTTTAATATTTATAATATCAATATAAAAAAATAAAAGAATAATAAAATCAATATTTGGTTTCAAAGTGTCTGACAGCTATAGCAGATTTTAATTTGCACATTTTATTAATATCACTATTTTGAACCGATCGTTTGGCAGTTGTTTCATAGAGATCAATAGCCCTGCACATTCCTTTAACAATCGTAAAATTACCGGACTTAACTATATTATCGTTATTATCTTTAAGCTCGTAATAGTAAGAACCTGACAGATTACTATAAGAATATATTATTGAGCTTCCAGGGTCAAAACCGCAATCGCGGTCCATTTTATATAAATAATAATTATTAAAATAAAAAACATACGAACCCCCAATATAAAGGTATAGATAATCTGGTTGTGTATAATATAATTCAACCGAACCTGTACCATGATAACTCGATGAATGAATATCAGAAGGATTATCTCTCGGCAAGTCCTTTATGCAGGAAGAGAATATAACAATACTTGCCAAAAAAATATTAATAAAAAGTAACTTTTTTATCATATCCGGATATTTAATTTGAATTAACAAAAGTACAAAATATTTTTAATTTAACTATATTTTTTTCAATAAAAATATTTATTTATAGTCAATAATTACACATAAACAGCAATGTCAGCAGGAAAGATTGGCCATAATTGAGGCGCCATGCACCATCAATTTTATAATATTTGAACGATGGCCGGAAACCATATTTAAAACCAAGATGCATCGGGGTGTTTTTCGCTGTCCAGAAGGAATACCCGATTGATGCCGCCGGTTGAATCCAGTATTGTGCAGATTCAAAGAAAAGGGGCATTACAGGCGCACAAATAAACTCTGCTCCAAGTCCTGCAGATAGTCCGTGATCCTTATCTGTTTTAAAAGTAGCGCCATTATAAAAATTAAATTCAGCCAACAACGGAATATTCAAATAACCCATGCCGGAATATCCATTACGAAAAGACATTCCAAGCGATACTGAAATGGGATTTGTTATTGATAATGAAGCATTATCATTGAATTCAACAATATTTACCCGTATTTTATAAACTATTGTTCCTATCGAGAAGGTTTTCCAATATGCATATATTGTCGTATCAGGATAATTAAACTCACATCTTTTTATTGGGCTGATAATATAATTGCCAAAGACAGAAAAACCGAACAAATAAAAGATGCGTTGTGAATTGGCCTGAATACAAGACATAAAGAATAGGATAAAGATTATATTCTTAACAATTTTCATAGGGGACTAAAATAAGCTAAAATTATTAAAAACAACTATTTTAGTTTTAATATTTGTGATTTTTTTTTAAAATATGATTATATTTAGCAATTTTAATTGAAACAATCTTTTAAAATGAGACAATTTTTTTTAATTCTGTCATTGTTTACCATGATTTGCCTGATTTCTTATTCACAAAAGGAAAAATCAGGACTTGAAAAAGCAATCGAACTGTCAGGAAAATATCCGCTTAATGATGTAATCGCATTGAATTCGACTGTAAAAATCAACTTTAAGAAAAGAAAAAATCCCGCATCTCCGGTTAAAATATATGTAACAACAGTAAATAAATTGTTATGCCTTGATGCTAAAACAACTTTTTATGACCCTTTTTTTTATAATAAAACACAAAAGCTGCATCGTATTTCCGTTGTAAACAAGTCGAATGAATACATCAGGCATAAAATAATTACATCCATTTATGAACGCGAAGGGATTTTCTATGATGATTATAAAGTCAAAATAGTTTCAATAGATTTTAATAAGAAAGGCGATATGCTTACACTTCTATCAAAAGAAGAATATCCGGATTTCAAGTACTTTACATCTGTATTTTTCAATGAATATTTCCCTGTAGAACAAAAAAAAATATGTATATATCTTCCTGAATGGCTTGATATGGAAATTAAAGAATTAAATTTTGAGGGGAATAATATAACTAAGTCAATTTCACAACATGAAGATTATACTTTATTAACATATTCATCAACAGATTTTGTCAAAATAAATTCTGCCGAAAACTACCAGGAGCCTGCTTTTTATTTGCCACATCTCCTTTTCGCGTGCAAAAAAGTATATAATATGAAAGATACAATTACAATGTTTGATTCATTACAGGATATGTATACATGGTATAAACAGCTTATCAATGAAATTGATAACAAGCCTTATATGTTGATTGACCTTGTAAATAACTTAACCTATAATCTTGCTACAGATGAAGAAAAGATTGAAGCTATATATTACTGGGTACAGGATAATATCAGATATATAGCTTTTGAAGATGGATTGGCCGGTTACAAACCTTCCCCTGCCTGTGAGGTTTATATGAACCGGTATGGTGATTGTAAAGGAATGGCAAATCTTGTAAAGGAGATGCTTAAGATAGCCGGTTTTGACGCCAGGCTTAGCTGGATTGGGACCCGCAGAGTAGCTTACGATTATACTTTACCAACTATTGCCACCAGTGACCATCAAATTTGTACAGTCATCCTTGACTCAAAACATATTTTTCTTGATCCGACTGCAAAATATATGCCTGTAAGCGAGCATGGGGAATATATACAAGGAAAGCCTGTGCTTATTGAGGATGGGATAAATTATATACTTGATACTATTCCGGATGTAGATTATTTATCCGACTTACATGAAATAAAACGCCGGTGTACCATAAAGAATACCGATCTGTCCGGTGAATGTCAACATAGCTTGCATGGCGAATTCCGGCAATGGATATTATATTTTGTTAACTATACAAAAACCAATGATAGGAATAATATGTTTCTTAAATTTGTGAACCAATATTCATCGCAGGGATTAGAAATTGCCAATCTCAAAACTTCTGATATTGAAGATAGAAAAGCGCCGTTCAGACTGGATTATTATTATACTCTTAAGAATGCTGTTTTTATGACCGGTGATGATATTTATGTTAATATTGATATTGATATTGACAGAGAATATACAACAACACTGGATACAACAAGAATAGCTGCATATCTTTTTGATTTCAGGAATTGGAAACATACAATAAATGAACTATTGCTCCCTGAAGGTTACAAAGTGAAATATTTGCCCGACGATCTTACTATAGACAATGATTACTATTTGTTTTCTTTGAAATACACTTCAGACCGGAACAAAATAATTTTAGAGAAAAATATTATAATAAAGAAACCATCGTTACCTGCAGATTTGTTTTCAATTTGGAATAATAATATAAAAAAATTTCGTGAACATACCGAATCACAAATCATTTTTACTAAAATTAAAGAAAATGAATAATTTCAGCATACCTTTGATAATATTAATATTGCTTATGACAGCTTCTTATGCTGAAGCCCAGCAGAAACCTTCAGACAGGAGAAAAGTAAAAACCGGACAAACTGTCAAGCCTGATAATAATCAATTATCTGAAAGCAATATAAGCAAATATGACGCTATTGCTGACACGGTAGAGCGGAATTTTTTAACAGAAACCGGAACATATTTTATGAATGACGAATATATGTTTTCCAACCGCAATATCCCTGAAAGATGGAGTAATGAATCGGCTGTAGTTCTGGCACATTGTGAATATAATGATTTTTATTTCACTTCAAGCTTTAATCACAGGCATGTTTCAAGGAAAATGATAATGGTTCTTGATAAAAATGCAGTCGAATTTTTTTCTACTTTTTACTTCAGCACCAGAAAACGTATAGGACTTCGTGTGATAAAACAAGACGGAACAATTCGTTACATTAATCCCAAATCAGGAGTGAAAACAGTTTATCAAAGCACTATACCGGAATTTTTTCGTGTTGATGAAGCTCCGGATTTCATCATTACAAGCCAATATTTCTTCTATGCTCCAAGCTTTGGAATTAAAAAACTGGCAATACCCGACCTTGAAACCGGTGATATTATTGATTATTATACATATTATGTGAATCAAAGAACTAAAGAGGCTGCTCCGGCCGTATTTAATCCATTGGTGATTCCTTTAGATATGGAATATCCAATACTTCAGCAGCAGTATGTTTTTACTATTGAAAAAAATAATGTATTTTATAATCTTAATTCCTACAATGGAGCCCCGGAAATAGAAGAAAATATTGATGAATATGGCAAAGTAAAATATACACTTATTGACCATGATAGAGAGAAGCATAAATGGGAAATTTGGTCATCTCAATACATTTCAAGGCCTTATATTAAATTTTTCATTGTTCATTCTGAAAAAAAATTCAATGACAAGATTCCGTATTTTCATGGAAGACCAAATGAATGGACAAACGTGATAAAGGACGAAGAAGTTACAAGAGCTGTAATGAATTCATTATCAGAGGCATCTGCAAATTCTATGATGCTTGATAAAATTGATAATTATTTAAGAAAAAACTATCTCGAATTAAAGGATACTTTAGAATTTATTAATGGCGTTCCAAAATACTTTGGTAAACTTAATGATATTTTACTTCCGGGCGAATACGATCTTTTTTTAAAAGTAAAAATAAGCAATGGTAAAGATATTTATCTATATCCGCCGGATTATTACAGAACCGCGGGAGCATTGCCTGTTGCTATAGGAAATACTGAAGTAATGATTATTGAAACTAATAATAATGATTTGTCTGAAAATAATGACATTTATATTTCTGATGATATACATAAGCCTTCGGACGGAAAACAAATTTCAGATAATAACAAAGAAGATTATTATGCACCATCATTGAAGCAAAATAATTTTGGTTTACTCACATATCGGACACTGCTAAAACAGCCGTCTTACACAGAAAATGTATATGATATAAAGGCAGGATGCAGATTTAATGAAAATTTCAGAAAAATATCCGTAATTAAAACAGGTACAATATCCGGAAAATTGAAAGAGGTATTTTCAAGTGAAATTATTATTTTCTACGATTTTATATATAATGAAATTAGTAAATATTCCGTAACAAAATTCAAAAAAAGCAAGGGATATCCTGTTGATGATAATACCCAGCAGAAAATCATGTCTGACAGTATACGACTGGTAAATAAAAGAATTGAAAATCGAAAGGACGTATTATCAAAAAAATTCATGCTCGAAGATTATAAATCTTTCGGGTTAATCAATACCGGTATGAACAATTTTAATAGCTATCTTAGTTTTTCTGAGGAATATACTATTTCCGGGCTTACAAAAAAAGCAGGAGATGATTTTCTGTTTACAATTGGAAAACTGATAGAAGATCAACCGGAAATTAAGAACGAAAGCAGGGACAGACAGAATGACTTAATTCATGAATGTGCACAATCAAGAAATTATTTTTTTGAAATAGAAATTCCTGAAGATTACCGGATTGAAGGAATTGAACAGCTTACTAATATGATTAGCAATGAAACAGGAAGGTTTTCGTCATTAGGTACAGTTAAGGACAATAAATTAATTTTATCAGTATCTGTATCTTACAATAATGAGACCATGTCAAAAAATAATTGGGATAAGTTTTTAGAAATTCTGGATGCTGCAAGTAATTTTGGGAAGGCACAAGTACTATTTAAAAAAAATTAATAAACAGGGTTTATAGATAATAAAAAATATGTTTAAGGGCATTTATATTGGTTGTCCTGTGGACGAACGAAAGTCAGATGACCCCTCAATTCGTCTGCAAGGACAATGGAGCGTCATATTTAGAACGCTTAACGGTAAATTGTCTTGAGCAAAAACGCGTGAATTATTCTGGCTAAATAGTTAATAATTTTTTATTAAAAATTTGACCCGCGAAACGCCAGCATAATTAATTTGTTTTTTGCTTTTAATATATTCAATAATTGCCGATGATGTTGTTTTCTCAAGTTCCCTGCAGTTATTTTTTTGAGGGAACTCATAAGTTTTGGCAATATAGCTACTCACAGCTACTTTGTATTTTTTTGCAGTGTCAAGCTGTTTATAAGATGTATCGGTAATTTCAACTGATATTACTTTACTTGAAGCAGTCCTGTTAATTGTCAAATGTATTCCGGATACCTGTAAATGGCATTTGGGGGGTTTTTGATAGGCAAATCTGATAAGTTCCGCTAATTCTGCAGCTGTAAGTTCAAAAATATTAATCTTATTAATATAAGGATCTAATTTATAAATATCGTTTAATGTAATTGGTCCGGCTTCAATTTTTTCAAGACGAATGCCGCCGTTATTATGCAAAGCTATGTCAGCACCCGAGCCGTTTCTGATTGCATCGGCTATCAGGCATCCCAATTCTGCATTCCCGGCAATATCCCTAGTGGCATATCCTATAACCTGCTTCAGCCATTCATTGTTTTTATATTTATCCGCCAAATGCTGTACGGCTGTATCTATTTCTGTATAGTTGGCAAAATCAACCAGATAGTCGGATTTCTCAATAACTTTTCCATTGTAAATTTTTAATGTAAGGACACCTGCATATTTCAAATCATATCCCGCCTGCGTGATAAAAACATTTGTTTTTTCATTTGTCCCGGCGAATATTATATGTGAATGCCCGCCGATAATTACATCAACATCATACAAGGTGTCGGCTAATTCCAAATCGGTTGAAATGCCAAGATGTGTCAAAACGATGAGTACTTCTACACTATCTTTCAGGTAATTCATCTCTATTGCCGTTGTTTTGAAGTCATTAAATTCAAAAGCATCAATATTATCAGGATGAACATCCTGGATTCCCCCTTCATTTACCTGCAACAGACCGATAAAACCTATTCTTAAGTTATTATCAAGATATAATATTTTATATGGTTTTGGCTGAATTAATGCGCTATCTAACATTTTGACATTTGAGCATATAAATTCAAAATCTGCCTGTTTCATTCTGTCGGAAAGGATAAGCTCTCCGTAATCAAATTCATGGTTGCCTAATACCGCCAGGTCAAAGCCGGCACGGTTCATTAATTCAATGATTGGATAACCCTTTTCTTTATATTGGTCAACTATGGGATTACCACTAAAATTATCACCAGCCGAGACAAGAAAGACATAAGGATATTCTTTCCTGAGCTTATTGACAAAATGGGTAAGCTTTGCAAAATTGTCAATTTTCCCATGAATATCGTTGGTATGAACAATGATGATTTCTACTATTGAATCATTTGTAATTGAGTCAGATAAATTTGATGGTCTTGTCTGCCGGCTTAATAAAACGCTTGTAAATACTAAAAGAAAAATATAAGGCTTCAAAAACATATTATTTAATTATACTGTAAAATAGACTTATTGTATGTCAATTTATGTATGTTCTCAATAGTTACAGGTAAAACAATAAATTGAATAACGAACATTAGAACATTTGAATAACGAATGAAGAAGTAAAAAAAACATCAGATTCGTATTGTATTGTGCACTTTACTTCGCTATTCGTTGTTCTATTGTTCAATTATTCTATTGTTCAAAAACTGTAATTACCTGCGGATATTGAGAAGTTACCAAATTTATTAGATAAACATTTGATTAATACCACAATCTGTTAAAGACTCAAATCTTTCACCAGGTTGATTTTTGGGCAATGTTAATAACTTTTGGTGATAGTTTCTTTTTTGGTTTAATAAAAAAACATATTTTTGACATTAGATATGCAAGGTTTCTAATCTAAATTATTCATTAAAAATCCACTTATGCTAAGATGAAAAAGGAATTAATTTCAGTGCTGCTTGAAAAATTTGAGAATGCCTGCTATATTTATCAGGGCATTGAATGCTGGAGTGCAAGAGAACTTCAACAGATTTTTAATTATACAGACTGGCGTAATTTTTTAAAAGTTATTGATAAAGCCCAAAATTCCTGTATAAATGCCGGAGTTACAGTTTCGGATCATTTCGTTGAAATCAACAAAATGATAGAATTGGCTAAAGGCGCACAACAAATTACGAGAGAGCATGTTGACAATAACCTTGCGGTACGCAAAATACTTAATGAAAGAGGCGTAAAGCCGGAAGCATTACCACCTGCCGAAGATGTAAAAAAAGTGCAGCGAAGATTAGAAGGTGAAGAAAAAAAATATTAAAGGAAACAAAAAAGATTAATTAGTATTATCTATTATATGCTCTCAATAAAATATATACAGGAAAATAAAAAAGAAGTGATGGCACGGCTTCAGATTAAAAATTTTGAGGCAGAAGCTATCATTAAAGAAGCTATTGCGACTGACAATAACAGGCGTGCAACACAGCAAAAGCTCGATACTTGTCAGTCGGAGCTCAATTCTTTATCAAAAGAAATTGGCAATCTTTTTAAATCCGGTAAAGTTCAGGAAGCTAATTCTGCCAAGCAAAAAACAACGGAGCTAAAAGAAGAAATTAAAAATCTTACACAGGAGCTTTCTGAATATGAAAAGCAATTACATAATATTCTGATTCGTATTCCAAACTTGCCAAATCCTTGGATAAACTCGGGAAAAGGGGCTGAGGATAATGTATTGATACGAAGCGGAGGAAATATTCCTTGTCTTGATGACAAATCGTTACCACATTGGGAGCTTGCTAAAAAATATGATATTATTGATTTTGAGCTTGGCACAAAAATTACCGGTTCGGGCTTTCCTGTATATAAAGGGCAGGGCGCTAAGCTCGAACGTGGGTTAATAAATTTTTTTCTTGATGAAGCTATCAAAGCGGGGTATAAAGAAGTTATCCCACCGCTTATGGTAAACGAAGATTCCGCTTTTGGCACAGGCCAGTTGCCCGATAAAGATGAACAAATGTATTTTGTCGGTTCTGATAATTTTTATTTGATACCAACCTCAGAAGTACCGGTTACTAATATTTACCGGGATACGATTCTAAATGCTTCCGAATTACCGGTTAAAAATACTTCTTATACTCCTTGCTTCCGGCGTGAAGCAGGTTCTTATGGCAAGGATGTCAGGGGTTTAAACCGTATCCACCAATTTGATAAGGTCGAGATAGTACGTATTGAGCTGCCTGAAAATTCTTATTCAGCTTTGGAAGAGATGGTCGTCCATGTCGAGAATCTTGTCAAAAAGCTGGAGCTTCCATATCGTATTATGCGGCTTTGTGGTGCAGATATGAGCTTTACATCTGCTATGACTTATGACTTTGAGGTATTTTCAGCAGCTGAAAAAAAATGGCTTGAGGTTAGCTCGGTTTCAAATTTCGAATCTTTTCAGGCAAACCGGCTAAAGCTCCGCTACCGTGATGAGAATGATAAAAAAATTAAGCTCGCCCATACCCTGAACGGCAGCGCTCTTGCTCTGCCCAGAATAGTTGCCGCTTTATTGGAAAATAATCAGACAGCCGATTGTATTATTATTCCGGCGGCCCTTAGGAGTCAGACCGGATTTGATAAAATTATTTGCTAGTATAACAAAGTTATACATAAGGGGTCAAAGAAAAACATCCTGACAAAAAAAGGAATTGATAAAAACCCCGCCAAGAAAAGGAATAAATGAATTTTAAAAAATAATTTTGATAGATAGAAAAGAAATGACTATTTTTGATAACCTTTTAAAAAAGAAAAAAATTACAAAATAAGGGCTTGTAACCCAAAACAAATTGATTAACTTTGTATCTTAATGATAAAATAAATAATTACAATGTATTTAGCACCATTAAATTACGACAGATACTTTAAATAAGTTTTCAAAGATACCAGTATTACTAAACGGTTTTTGGAAGATTTTTTTGATATCACAATTGAAAATATAGATTTATTAACTCAAAAACATAGAATTACAGATGATGCTGTTGCAGTGGAATTTGATTTTCGTTGTAAAATCAAAGGACATCATATCATTATAGACATGCAACAATGGTTCAAACCGGATATTGTAAACAGATTTTATGTATACCATACAATAAATACCGCATTACAACTGGAAGAAATGCCAAATAAAAATATTTTCATCAATGAA
>JACQWN010000207.1 GCA_016209245.1 Bacteroidia bacterium | reverse complement strand
GTTATTGTTTTGCGATACAAAGATACAAAAAATTTAAAAAGTTATCAACAGGTAAAATGATTAATAAAGAGATTTTTAAGATTTAAAAATCGTCCCTGTTTCATTTGAAACTCAACCATATACTTGGTGAACATTTTATTCTTTTTAAACCAAAAGATATTGTTTCTGGTGATTTCTACTGGGCTACATGTGTAAACCAATGGCTTATCGTTACCGTCACCGACTGCACGGGACATGGTGTGCCGGGAGCCTTTATGAGTATGTTAGCTGTTTCATTCCTTAATGAGATTGTACGCAAGAAAGAGGTGACTAATGCCGCTATGGTGTTAAATCATCTTCGTTTTTCAGTAATTGAAGCCATAAAACAATCTGGAAAAGAAGGCGAACAGAAAGACGGAATGGATATGAGCTTGGCAGTTATAAACACAAAAACTAAACAATGCCAATGGACCGGGGCAAACAACCCTTTATGGATAATTAAAAATACTGCCCGGAATAAAGAATATACAGACATTGCCGATATTGTTGAAGAGATAAAACCTGATAAAATGCCGGTTGCCATTCACGTTAAAATGAACGACTTCACAAACCATGAGATTCAACTTTACGAAGGCGACAAGCTATTTCTTTTTTCCGATGGTTATCCTGACCAGTTTGGTGGAGCTAATAATAAAAAGTTCAAATATTCTACTTTCAAAAAACTGATAGCTGAAACATCTGCCCTGTCAATGAAAGAACAAGGCGAACAAATTAAAATGGCCTTAGACAAATGGATGAATTATGAGGAAAAAAAATACGAACAAATTGATGATATTACGGTAATTGGATTAAAAATATAGAACGTTTTGGGCTTATAAAAAAAGAAAAAAAAGCAATAGATGTACCAGATTTAAAATATGGTTTCAAATTCGCAAAACAAGATATAGAGGATAAATGGGAATGGTATAAAGAACAATATTTTAAAAAAACTACAAATGACAAATAGAGAACAAATAGAAAGAGACATAACTTTAGCTTTCGATTTTGTGGAACAAATAATTGACAATCCGGATATATTTGTGAAATACCGGAAGGAGCAGTTGTAACATTTCTAAATACAGAAAATACAAAAATTGAAAGGAATAAAGAGAAAGAAAAATTTAAAAAATATGTACGAGTAAAACGGCATTTTGAAGTACTATAAATCGTACATTTTAAATTGTCTTCAAGAAACCGGTTTAGCATGATATATACATCCTCCAATATTATCTTTTTTAGCCCCTGTTACTGACCGTAAACAATTTATTTCGTTACGTAACCTCAGCATTCCTAAAAAAGCAAATATTAATGCTTCTTTATAATTGATAATAATATCATCAGGCAGACAAATTTTATGATGTGAAAGCGCTTTGATACGGCTTATTAAAAATTTGTTAAATGCACCTCCGCCTGTCACAAGAAGATTTTTACTGCTATCCTTATTTGTTACTTTAGCAATCTGTATTGCAATATGTTCATAAACTGTTCTGAGTATATCTTCAATCGGCTCGGAATCACATTTCAGAAGCGGAATAATATTCGCCTCAAACCATTCCCTGCCAAGAGATTTTGGTGGCAATGCTTTATAATATTCTACCGCATTCAAAGAATCTAATAGTTTAGTATTAATATTTCCTTTACTGCCATGCTGCCCATCATTGTCATATTCAAGACCTGCCTTATTAGCCAGGTAATTCAGCAGCACATTGGCAGGACAAATATCAAAAGCTATTCTTTTTTGTTTGACTTTATATGAGATGTTTGCAAATCCACCAAGATTGAGACAATAGCGGTAGTCGCCAAAAAGAAGCTCGTCCCCTATTGGAACAAGAGGAGCGCCTTGTCCGCCTAATGCCACGTCTACCGAACGGAAATCTGAAATGACAGGTAATCCGGTGGTAGCGGAAATTTCAGCTCCATCACCAAGCTGAAAAGTAAGTTTATTACCAGGTTGATGAAAGACTGTATGACCATGTGATGCAATGGCATCAGCTTTTTTAAATTTTATTACAGATTTTATAACATTTCCGATATACCTGCCATATTCTTTATGCAAACCGATAAGTTCAATTCCGGTTAGAATATGAGCATTAGAAAGTTTTTCTTTCCATTGCCGGTCATAAGGTAATGTTTCAGCATAAAGAATTTCATATTTCCAGCAGCTTTTAATAAAATTAAACCTGCAAAGGGCTATATCCAGTCCATCAAGAGATGTGCCTGACATAATACCGATTAGATGATAAGTATTCATTATTTGTTACTGTTTAGGTCATTATTTTATATTGATTATCCCATCGAAGTACGAATTTTTTACGAACCTACGAATTACGAATTTATTCATTGATTAACATTTACAATCCGTTTGAACTTTATCCCTTCTATAGTGAAATTGATTAAAATTGCAAGTTTAAGATTCGAACGCTTAATATAATCCAACACTTGTTCAATATGTGTTTTGGAAAATAGTTCATTTTTTTTCAACTCAATAATAATTTTTTCATCAATATAAAAATCCAGAAATCCTCTGCTAACGATTTCATTCTTGAATCTTACAGGATAAAAAACTTGTTCCTCATACTTATGGTTGTTTTTGCGAAGCATTATTGCATATGCTTTTTGATATGTTTTTTCTGAATGTCCAGGACCTAATTCGTCAAACACTTCATAAGCATAACCGATTAACTGATAACTCAATTCAGGATAAACCAAATCATCTCTTCTAAGTAAAGGTTTCATATATTTAGTATTGCTAATGTTCGTAGTTCGTAAATTCGTATTTTGTTCGTACTTCGATGGAATAATTATTTTTTCACCTAAATAGTTACCATTTTTTAATAATAAAATATAGTTTCAAACATAGAAATATTATTGACAGCATCGCTAACAACAAGATTAAAATGGTGAAACTTATTTTTTTTGATTTTGGAATCTTCAAAAATAAAAACAATTTCATTCAATTTCGGCTCATATTCAAACAATACCCATTTATTATCTATATAACCATTATACGAGCTGATTCTGGAAAAATTATCCGATATTTTAATCCTGATTTTTTGTGATTTACTTAAATTTATACTATCTTTCAGATTTCCATGCATTATCACAGGTGGTATTGTATCAATAAAAAGGGCATATTTACCAAATTCTTCAATATCAGCATTAATATAACCATTTTCAAATTTTCCGCCAATAGCAATAATCTTATTATTTAACTCCCTGCCAATTATCAGCTTATCTCTGTGCTTTTCAAATATGATATCCGGTTTGATCGATACCGGAACAGGATAATGCAAAGGTACACTATTATCATGTATATGAAAAAACTCTGAAATCGAACCAAGCTTATGAGCTGATTTAAAAAACTTGAAACAGAGGGTATCATATAGAGTTCCTGAAGGAAAATATATTTTTACATTTTCACTTTCAAAAAAATTACTTTTATTGTATGGCATGATAACATAACCGGCAGTATCAAGCCTCGTACTTGATTCTTTATAATTTTCACCACGAATGTTAAATTTCAATGATGAAGCATTTTGATATGTATCTTTAATAATAATTTCGATGGTATGTGTTTTTCCATCATCGAATCTTAATAACCCTCTTTCAAAAACATACTTATAATTCGATAATTTGTTATTCGGTTCCAGCCATAACCGGTGATAAAATTTTCCATTCTTAATAGCTTCCTGATAATCAATATGACTGTTAACATACATTTTTTCAAAAAATGATATTTCGTCAAGCTCAAAAAAATATTTCCTGATGCTGTCAACTTTCAATTCGATTGAAAATATTCCAAAATCATTATTGGAACCATTAATAATATCGTCTGTCTGAATTCCAAATCCTATGGTGCCATTGACTATTAACGGTTCATTTTTAATGAAATACGCTCCATTTGTGCCATAAACATCAATAATGCCTTTATTCTTCCCGGTAATTAAATTATAATTTTTATCAAATGAATAGACAAATAGTTTTTTAATTTCAGGTTTGCTCTTATCTGCAATACTAAAATCAAAAAATAACGGATTAATGACATTTTCAGTTTTTTCGTCCCTGATTTCGAAATGCAGATGCGGGCCAATCGAGCCGCCTGAATTTCCTGATGCTCCAATTATTTCACCCTTTTTTACAGGTAACTGTTTTTCAGATGGATAGACATCTATTTCAAAAGTTTTTGATTTATATTGAGCTTTTTTGATAAATTGAGCAATATTGTTATTCAGAGTCATAAGATGAGCATAAACTGTGACAAGTCCGTTCGGGTGAGTGATGTAAACCGATTTACCATATCCGTAAGGTGAAATTTTTATTCTTGAAACATAACCGTCGGCTGCGGCGTAAACGTTCTTACCAACAATGCCACCGGTTTTAATATCCAATCCTGTATGAAAGCGGTTAAGTCGAAGTTCCCCAAAATTTGCAGATATTGAAACAGGTTTATCTAAAGGCAAACCAAAATAATTTTTATCAGATATATTCTGAGAATATATACCGGTTCTTATCAGATTAGTAAAAGTAAAACCGATTAAAAACCATATATACCTGTAAATTCTGTATTTTGCTGAAAAAAAAACAAATAACATCTATCGGTTGAAAAAAAAAATTATTTCAAAAATAATATCGTAAATGTAACATTATTTTATAGAAGTCGTAAAAGATAAAAAAATATGTTTTCATTATTCAAACTTCATAAATTCTGACAGATGAACTAACTAACTGTATTACAATCTGATATATATATATAATTATGACGATAAAATTGGACTTTTAAGCAATATTGACATTAATGTTTTTTGTGTATATTTTTGCTTTTTATTTGGCTTATAAAAAACCTATGAGAAATTTTCTTGCATTTATTATCGTAGTAATACTTACATTATATGAAATTTATGTTTTTGGACGATCGAATTGCCTTGACAGTACTTTTGGAACAAATGGAATAGTAACCACACCAATTAGGTATCCGGGAGACGATCACGGCAATTCGGTTGCATTGCAACCTGATGGAAAAATCGTCGTTGCCGGTTACTCAAGTGATTCTAATTATTCATATGACTTTGCTGCTGTAAGATATAACTTAGACGGCTCTCCTGATAGTTCATTTGGAATAAATGGCATAGTAGTAACAGAATTTGATGGTGATGAGTATTATAATAGTAGTAGTGCTAATTCCGTTGTTATTCAAATTGATGGAAAAATTGTTGCAGCAGGTACTGGTATTCGGGATTTTGCATTGGTACGTTACAATACTGACGGTAGCCTTGATAGTACATTCGGATGTAACGGAAAAGTAATAACTGATTTCGACAGTAATATAGACCAGGGAAATTCTGTCGTCATACAAGCTGATGGAAAAATAATCGTAGCGGGCTGTTCAATGAACTCAAATGAACTATATTTCTTTGCAGCAGCGAGATACAACTCTGACGGTTCTCTTGATAGTTCATTCGGAACTAATGGAAAAGTAATAACCGATGTAGGGAACGGTAACGATTTTGGCAATTCCGCTGCTATTCAATCTGATGGAAAAATTGTTGTTGGTGGCTCTTCTTCCGGTGATTTTGCTGCAGTACGTTACAATACTGACGGTAGCCTTGATAATAACTTCGGATGTAACGGAAAAGTAATAACTGATTTCAGCGGTGGTATTGACCAAGGAAATTCAGTCGCCATACAAGCTGATGGAAAAATAATCGTAGCGGGTACCAGTTCTTCCGATATTGCTTTAGTTCGTTATGGGATAGATGGCAGTCCTGATAGTTCCTTTGGCATCTTAGGTAAAACCACAACCGACATTAGTGACAGTGTTGATATAGGCAATTCCGTGGCTATTCAGGCAGATGGAAAAATTGTTGTAGCTGGTGGATCTTATTATAATTTAACTTTTTACCCTTCTGAATATTACTATTTTGAAGTTGTACGATACAATTCAAATGGCTCACTTGATAGTTCTTTTGGGTCAACGGGTAAAGTCATCACTGTTATCGGGGATGGTGGGAGTACATGCAATTCTGTAGCTATTCAGCCGGACGGAAAAATTGTTGTTGCAGGAGTAGCCTATTTTAGTAGCGCCATATTTGGAGCGGAAGATGAATTTGCTGTAGTCAGGTATCTTCCAAATTTTAATATTGGAACAATGGACTTTTCAGATATGGATTGCCCGGTCTTAGTATGCCCAAATCCAATAGTTAAGGATGCAATATTGGAATATATTCTTATTACACAAAGCAGGAATATTAAAATAGTAAAGACGTAACTTAATGCAATATTATTAAAATCGTTGAATATTATTGTCAAATTTTAATTTTACACATTATGAAAAATTTATTATTAATTTTAATAATGTCATTGATGACAAAATGTTTGTTTAGCCAAACATTTACGAAACAGACTCTTAACAATGATGTGAACGGCAACATATTTTTATTACAAAACTCGATTCGTCCGGTAATTTGATATGGGTAAATCCGATAAAAATGGCGCCTTATGTTTATTCGACCGATAATTATCACAATTCCATTGTTTGTGATACGTTTTGCAATGTATATCTTACCGGATGGTTTAAAGATACGATGCAATACCAGGGTGTTTTTCTGTATAGCGAAGGTATTGATAATTATAATTCATACATAATGAAGGTGGATAAAGATGGCAACCTTGTTTGGATAACTCACCTGAGCGGAATTGAGGGTAATTATAGCCGTTCCATAACTATTGACAATGATAATAATCTGTATGTTACGGGCAGGTTCCGGGGTACGGCATGGTTTGGCGAACAGAGTATAACAAGCTATGGTTTAGATGATGTATTTATTGCGAAGTTGCACGAGGATCCGCTATCCATTGAGCAGGCACAAATCTCAAAGCGAGAATTACAAATTAAAATTTTTCCCAATCCCAACAACGGCAATATGGAAATCGAATATTGCCTGCCGGGCAGGGACGAAGGTAAACTTACTTTTTACTCAATTGACGGTAAATCTGTTGCAGAATACGACCTTAAACCGTCCAATCGCAGGGCATTCATCAATGCAAGCGAAGTATTTTCAAATGGTATTTATTATTACAGGTTTGTCACTGGGAAAACAATAATCGCTATTGATAAGCTGGTTATTGTGAAATGATAGTTAACAAAAGTGAACCTCATTTATGGTGGTTCACCATCAATTCCGCGTGATTTTGTAGAATAATTATTACTCACTGAAAATTAGCCACTTATAAAAAATGCTAAAAAAATTATATAATTATAAAATCATTATTAACTTTGCAAAATTGAATATATTAAATTAATATGGAAAGGAATTATAATGAAATAATTACTGGAATACGTAATAAAGTAAAACAGCTTATTTCGTTATATGAATCTGAAAAAGAAGAAAAAAACAAGCTTTTTCAGGCATATTCCGACATTAACAGTCAATTTATTTTAATAAAAGAGAAG
>JACQWN010000275.1 GCA_016209245.1 Bacteroidia bacterium | reverse complement strand
GTTTTTAAAATATTTTGTATATTTACAGTCATAAATTTTAAAAAAGCATAAAAATGTAGAAACGAATATATAATCATAAAAGCGTTGCTAACGTTTCTTTTGTAAGAAAAACGACCAATTTTCAAATGAACAGAGAAATAGCTTTAGTGAACGCACCCGACTGGGTGTGTTCCTTTATGCTGATTTCAATTGTTCATGGGTGCTTGGTCGTACCTCTTACAAGTTGAAATAAAAGCAGAGGTTCACATCCTTTTTTATTTTAATAAATCAGCTTTTTGAACTTCATAGTATATGAAAGAACGAAATGACAAAAATAATATGAACTTTGAAATTACGCCAGAAGACAAGCAATTGATATTTGATACCGTTGCTATAATAAAAAAAGTAATGAAACCTAAATTAAGTCTGACGCCAAAAGAACGACGCAATATTACAGCGCTAGGCGTTAAACGTGAGGAGTTTGTAAAAGAGATAATTGCGATTGTGGAAAAGAATCCTTATATTTGTCCTGAAATATTCAACACTGACGATTTGAAAAAGTGGTACAATATAACCAAAGACTTTTCAGAGATCTTGAATGAAATAAATATACTACAGAAACAAATTCTCAATTTTTATCTTATTGCAGGTTCTAAAACATATAAAAAAGCGATGCTTATAAAGCAATTTCTCAAACATCTCAACTCCGTTGATACATTGTATAATGAACAGTATCTAAGGTTAAATAAGTACTTTAAACGGAAAAAAGAAACAAATGAATAAGGCTAAACATATGAAACATGTAGAGATAAAATTATTATTAATATTCTATTTTATCCGATTTAACTGCTACTCACAATCAATTATATATGTTCCCGATGATCAACAGACAATTCAGACGGCGATAGATACAGTTTCTGACGGTGACACTGTAATAGTCAGACCAGGTACATATTATGAAAATATAAACTTTAATGGAAAAAATATTGTACTCGGTTCACTATTTTTATTGACTGGTGATACCTCCTATATTTTACAAACCTTTATTGATGGAAATCATAATGGATATGTTGTAAGATTTGGGAACAACGAACCGAATACAGCCATCTTATGTGGGTTTACAATTACGAATGGCGGGAGTGAAATGACTGAAGGCGGAGGAATATTTTGCTATGAAGCAAATCCTTTTCTGAAAAACTTAATAATAAAGAATAATTTATCCTATTACAACGGAGGTGGTATATATATTGTTAATTCAAATAATTTCATAATTCAAAATTCTTTAATAATTGGTAATCAAGTATATGGTGGTGGAGGTGGTATTTATTGTATTAATTCGACAGTAATTTTAAAGGATGTTACTATTTCAAATAACCTTAGTTTCCATGGGGCAGGTGGAGTTTTCGTCGGTACAGGTAATGCGTATTTAAAAAATGTTCTAATATGTAAAAATCAATCATACCAATGCTATGGTGCCGGAATTTTTAGCTCTAATGCTGTTATTACACTTGTTAATGTAACTATTACCGATAATGGATTTTTAGAATACGGATATGGAATAGAAAACGAGTCATCTTCGATAATAATTATTAATTCAATATTATGGAATAATAAGGAGGGTCAATTAATTTTTTATCCTACACCATATTCTGATGCCGAATATATTATTGCTTTTTCAGATATTGATGGAGGCATGGAAAATATCGATTTTCCGGAATATGGGGTAGTGAACTGGCTTGAAGGTAATATTAATGCTGATCCGGTATTTGTAGATTCAGTTAATTCAGATTATCATCTTAATTCAAATTCTCCATGTATTAATAGCGCAACATCTTTTTATGTCCTTTCCGGTGATACGATAGTTAATTTATCTCCTGATGACTATTCCGGTTTTGCTCCTGATATGGGCGCTTATGAATATGATCAGACGGAAAAAATAGATTTTCATAAGGATAATATGACTTATGAAAAAAATATGATATATCCAAATCCCAACAACGGAAATATGCGACTGGTTTATTATTTTCGACCAGACAATGAAGGCAGGTTGGTTATTTGTACAATGCAGGGAATTCATGTAGTAAACTATAAGTTGAGCGCTAACAATAATTATATCTTTGACAACAATGTCCTGTTGGAAAATGGGATGTACATTTATAAAATATACGAAAGAAATTTGCTGATGAATAAAGGGAAATTAATCATTGTCAAATAAATATTGCTGATAATCGTAACTATTTTAGCAAAGAATGTTATTTTTGAAATATGATAATATTTTTAAAACAAGGATACTACCGCTAATATTCCTGGTATTTCATTGTTGCATTGTATATCCCCAAAACGAAGACAAAATCTGGTATTTCGGCGATCATGCAGGGCTTGACTTTAATGATGGGTATTCCATTGCATTGACAAACAGCGCCATGGAAACACACGAAGGATGCGCGTCAATATCCGACAGGAACGGTAATTTATTGTTCTATACAAATGGAGTAAATGTCTGGAATCGGCTGCATACGACAATGCCGAACGGAAACGGTCTAACAGGAGATAATTCAAGTACACAATCGGCTATAATAGTGCCAAAACCGTTAACTGAGTATTTTTATTATATATTTACAACAGGGGCACAGCTTTTATACTCAAGTGGATTTCGGTATTCCGAAGTCAATATGACATTGGCAAACGGGTATGGCGATATAAACAATAATAAAAATATTTTATTATTGGATTCGGTATGCGAAAAAATCACGGCGGTTAAACACTCCAATAATACGGATATTTGGGTGATTACACATAAATGGAACAGTAACGCCTATTATACCTACCTGGTAACGGATCTGGGTATTAATCCAGAACCCGTGATAAGCAATACCGGTACCATTGTTGCAGGGGATAACATTTTTACTATTGGTTATTTGAAAGCTTCTCAGGATGGAAGCAGAATTGCAGCGGCTCATTATGGTATGGATATCGTTGATATCTGCAATTTTGATAATTGTACTGGTAAAATAAGCAATTGTATTAGTTTGAACGGATTTCATAATTATCCTTATGGGGTTGAATTTTCCCCGAACGGCAACTTTATTTATATTTCAGAAGATACAGATACTATTAGCTATTTGTATCAATTTAATTTGAATGCCTGTGATTATTCCGATATTCTTAATTCAAGAGTACTTATTGGAGCAGATATTTTGTTATTTGGTGCTTTACAAGTAGGACCTGATAATAAGATTTATATTACAAAACTTTATTCTGGTTATTTAGGAACAATTACTTATCCTGATTCAACTAATATTGAATGTAATTTCATAAATGACGGTATTTCTTTAAATGGAAAGATTTCCAGAGGTGGATTGCCGCCATCACGAAGTCCGTATCTATACAAGGACAGGTTCTCGGTAACCGGAACATGTTATGGTATTATTACTCATTTTACGTTGTATATACCAGGTTATGATTCATTGACATGGAATTTTGGCGATACTGCTTCGCTGAATCAGAATATTTCTCATTTCCTGAATCCTTGGCATTTGTTTACACATTCCGGAAATTTTCTGGTATCGGTAATAGTATATGCTGCAGGGACTACCGATACAATTATTCACAATATACATATCCTGGATTACCCAGATATTAACTTTGGAAGTGACACCGTTTTATGCGAAGAAGAATATCTTGTACTTAACGCCTATTACCCATACACGACTTTTTTATGGTCGGATGGTTCAACTAGTTCTGATTTGACTATTTCTACAAGTGAAACTTACTGGGTTAACGTTACGAACATCTGCGGTTCAGACTTTGACCAGATTACCGTATCATATAATAATATTAACCTTGAGCTTGGCGATAATATTCATATATGCCGGGGTGATTCGGTAGCACTTAACGTTGAAATCCCCGATGCAACATACCTCTGGCAGGATGGATATACAGGAGCTGTCTATACTGCGGATACGGCCGGAACATATTGGGTCGAAACCACCGTAGGTTATTGCACGAAAAGCGATACAGTCCGGATTTTCCTTGACGATTCAATAAATGATATCTTAAAAGCATTCGACGATTATTGTACCGGTGATTCGTTGTTTCTTGACGCAGGCAATACTGGCGCTGAGTTTCACTGGTCAACAGGCGATACAAGCCGGTCATTATTTATTCATCAGCCAGGCATCTATTACCTGACTGTTACAAATGCCTGTAGCACCGTTACCGATACTATCGCAATTTTCGAAAATGAATTACCGGATATCAATCTTGGTAATGATACCATGATCCCTACAATTGATACCATAATCTTAAATGCCGGTTCGGGATTTTTAACTTATTTATGGAACAACGAATCAACGGATCAGACAATCGTAATATACGGAGATTCAGAAGCGCCCGGCAATTATATGTATGAAGTGACCGTACAAGATAATAATCATTGTTATAATTCCGATACAATTTATTTAACTATTATTAGTTCTATTCATTTCAAGGAAAAGGATAAATCAATAATAGTATTTCCAAATCCCAATAAGGGAAAATTCATTGTTAAATCCGAAGAATTTAACCGGAAAGGAGCATTTATCAAAGTTTACAATTGTAAAGGACAATGTATAATATCGGGGGAGTTTACAACCCTGGAAAAATATATTGACCTGACCGGTCGCTCCAAAGGAATTTATTATCTTATACATTACAATGAACATGTATTTCGCACTATAAAAATAATCATCCTCTAAAGGTTATAATGTCTGTATCGAAACAAGAACGTTGCCCCTCTTGAACAATTTTTGTTCCCCGTATGAACAAAATTTGTTCTTATCGCCAACAAATTTACTTCTAAATATTTGCATTGGACTTTCCGACTTCGTATTTTTCCATTTTCAAATTATAACAAATCAAAAAGCGGAAACCGAAAAGCATTTAGAGTAGGTTAAATTAAAATTCCAAAAGCTATGAAAAAAATTGTCATTCTTATTGTCGTTGTTTGGGGTATTTATACTTCGGCTTTTAGTCAATCATGGATAGTGAAGACTGTACCAGGAGATTATTCAACTATCCAATCAGCGTTGAATGCAGCAGGTGCATATTATGAAATCCGGGTAGCTCCTGGAGTTTATCCTGAGAATATTGTATGGCCCCAGGTTGCCCCATTGTTTTGACCGGTATGGGAAGTACGCCGGAAGAGACATCAATAGAACCTGCATCAGGTATTGGGATTTTATTCGGCGCCGGAGGCCCGACATTGAATAATTCAACGCGTGTGGTCAATTTATCCGTGCGGAATTGTACAGGTATTGGGATTAAATGCAATAGCCATTACCCTACGTTAGAAAACTTAATTATTGAAAACAATAATCAGGGTGGAATAAAATTGAACGGATGTGATTATCCCATTCTTACAAATGTCAGAATTATCAATAACATATCCAGCACAGGTGGTGGTATTGAAATATATGATTGCTTCTATGTACAAATTAGCAAATCAATTATATCAGGAAATTTCGCTACAACGGCAGGAGGCGGTGTTTATATATCTGGTTATTGCGCTGGTGGAAATGTAAATTTCAATAATTGTGTCATATCCGGGAATAAATCATATAATAGTGGAGCAGGAGTAAAGATGGATGCCGATTGTTCCGCTGAACTTTCATTGAATTGGTGTACTATAACAGGTAATCTAAGCGAATATCCCGGTGGTGCCGGTATTTCCTATGTTTCTGGAAGTTATGGGGGCGCCCCAAACCCATTTTATTTGCATAATTCAATAATATGGGACAATAAATGCGAATTTACAGGATATGAACAAGAGCAGGTCGGTATCTCAGTTGGTTTTATGGGAACTGATCTGGTATATGCTTCAATAACAAATTGCGACTTTCATAATATGCAAAACGGTTTGACTACTTATGGCGATAATATTACACTAAGCTGGTACAATAATGTTTCATATAATCCGAAATTTATAACTGCTATACAACCTAACAATGCTCCAACAGCAGATGGTAATTTTCATCTGGATTGTTTAAGTCCGTGCATTAATTATGCGGTGGCGACTGTATCAACGGATATTGAATGGAATCCCCGCCCGAACCCTGCAGGTGAAAATGCAGATATCGGAGCTTATGAAATGCCGGGATGTCCCGCAAAATTTGATTTATTTATTAAGGATGCATCAATAGATGACGGACATGAACCGCAACCAAATAATGCTTATGTACCTTACTTTTCCCCAGATATTTGGAACAGATTATTTAATATTCCGATTGGTGAACATCAGAATCCTGAATATAGTCCGATAAACCCAAATTACTTATTTGTAAGAATTCATAACAGGGGGAATATTAGTTATACACCCGGAGATGCAAAATTATATGTATATTGGACAAGAACAAGACCACATCAGTATTGGAGAAGACATTGGATTGACGACTTTGCTCTGTTTCCTGATAATTACACCACTGATGGATATCCTTTAGGACAGTTAATTAACCCTGAAGGAAAATCAATTCCTGCTCTAGGTATTGATGAATCTGTTGTATTATCTATACCATGGTCCCCACCTAATCCCACAAATATTACTGATATTCCAGGCGGAATTACATATTACGGTGTTCCCGAAATATGTCTGCTTGCCAGAATAGAAAGTTCCGTTGATCAAATGTATTATGAGTCCTTCTACAATGATTATGTTTCAATACTCACGAATATCATGCCTAATAATAATATTGCAATATTAAACACAGCATTAGTTGATTTGATGCCAAACGGTACTAAAATGCCATATAATTTATCACTTAATCCTTATATCAGCGGTTTGTATTCTATAGATCTTATAGAAATCACTAATCCTGGAACAAGTAGTGGCAGCTATTCAGAATGGGGCAATATTGCAATCACTTTTACTCAATCATTATTTGACAGATGGATAAATTCAACAACTGATTACGGGAGAGGATTTGATATAAATGTAAATAAAAAAACATTATTATTAATAGATACTATTGTTAAAATAAATAATTTGCCATTAATTACTGGTGAAAATGATTATATGATAATCACTTTTGATCTGGGTAAAACAAAAAATCCATTGCAAAATTATAATTATTTATATCAATTTTCATGTTATCAAGAAGGAGTAACCGAGAGTTGTATTGATTATTTTTATAAAATTAATGTTAAAAAACCTGATTCTTTGATTGCCGCCATCACCGACTCCACCTTTGCCACCTGCGCCGGCGCTTGCGACGGTACTGCAACAGTCACGGCTTATGGAGGCACCCCTCCTTACACCTACCAATGGGGCTTGGAAACCGAGTCACAGACCACCGCTACCGCAACCGGCCTGTGCGAAGGAAGATATTCGGTAACAGTTACCGATTCCGAAGGTTCTACATTCGTCACAAGCGTTAACATCATTGCTGACCCGGCATTATTTAATTACACAGGGGAAACTACACTTACTGCAAACACGACATGGGACGGCGAAAACTTCAGGATAAGCGACAAAATAACTGTTCCGGCCGATATTACCTTGCAGATTATAAATTCGACTATCGAATTCGGTTCAACAGGTGGAATATACATTGACAAGGGAGGTAAACTTGTTGTGGACAAATCAAATGTGACAAGCTTATCGGGTTGCACAAATATGTGGGGCGGAATCATGGTAGTTGGAGAAGAAGGAC
>JACQWN010000274.1 GCA_016209245.1 Bacteroidia bacterium | reverse complement strand
GTAGCCGGTGTAATTAATCTGCTGGTCATTTAAAGGGGATAAATGCATAATCCGCTCAGCTCCTTCGGTGTATCTATCAGAATCTTCATACAATTGTATGCCGGGTTTGCCTGTATTACCAAAGTTCCAATTATAATAAAGCAGATAACCATACCTGGTCATGATCATCAGCATGATGATACAAATCCACACTTGTTTATTTTGTAGAAACCAATCGAACCATCCGGTGATTTTCCTCAGCATATGAAAATGTACAAAATGTCGGGTATAACTTGTTCATATGATTTTTTAAGTCATTATAACGCAATGCTTCTGATCAAAAATATAAATTTTGTAATATATATCAAATTTATTTTAAAATATTGATTTATCTTGAAAACAAATTAATTTTGTAAATCTAACTACTTATATTAATATCAAAGAAAATTATTAATATGAAAATTTTTTATCTGTTATTGTTTGTCATTCATTTGTCAAATTTTATTGTAAAATCCCAGTCAGTGTATAATGCATATTGGGGGAATTTACATAGCCATACAAGCTATTCTGATGCAGAAGGAACTCCTGCTGAAGCTTTTAATTATGCCTGCTATACTGCACAAATAGATTTTCTTGCAGTTACCGAACATCTTGAATAAATTCAGGTATTTATTTTATTTCAATTCAATCTCCTGATTTTTCTGTTATTAAGAAGATTAGTATTATTAAGTAAAACTATTATTTAACACCGATTTTTCACCTGGTTTAGATTTGTAATCCAAGCATGCGGATAGTATTTAATCCTTCAATAAACTTTTCAGTTGCTTATAATCGGTTTTACCGGTGCCAAGAAGAGGAATCTCGTTTAAGCGGTAAATCCTGCTAATTTTTACCAGGTTTGAAAAGCCTCGTTCCCTAAGATATGTGTTTACTTCCTGGAGGTCAATATCCATAACGGAAAAAAGAATAACCTGAGCTTTTCCCTCACCTTCAAATCCTTCAACAGCTATTGTCACCTTATCAAGCGAACCGTATTTATCCAGCAATGTATTCTCAATTGCCTGTAAGCCAATCATTTCTCCTGCGACCTTGACTAATCTCTTCAAACGCCCGGTAATGAATAGGAAATCCTCATCATCAAGATAGCCCAAATCGCCTGTTTTGTAATATTTTTTGCCATTTATAGTAACAAACGGTGATTCAATATTTTTATCCATGTAACCATCGAAAACATTGTCGCCTTTTACCATTATCATACCTTCTTTATTCTTTCCTGCCGGCTTAAAGTTGTTATAATCGGCAATCAGGTAATCAATGCCTGCAAGAAAAGTGCCGACACTTTTTTCCTTTTGCTTAAAAACCGGGTTAATTGTCAGAACTGGGGAACATTCAGTAATGCCATATCCTTCGATAAGCAAAGAATCCTTTTCGGTCTTGGCATAAAATTCTTGTATAACCGATTGATGCAAGCTTTCAGCCCCGGTTATAGCCAGCTTCACATGTTTAAGACCCTCTTTTCCTGCAGCGGCCATTATTAATTTCAGGAAAGTAGGAGTTGCAAGAATTGTATTCGCTTTTGTATGCCTGATAATTTTAATTATTCCTTTTGAATCGGTAGGGTCGGGATAATAAGCGACTTTTACCTTTGCAACCACAGGCAGTATGGAAAGAATCGTGAAACCGAAGCTGTGAAACGGAGGTAAAATGCCAAGCAGAATCTTATCAGTCTTAATTTGTATATGCTTTAAGGCACCGAAGATGTTGAACATTATGTTTCGGTGTGAAAGAGGCACGGCTTTTGGCAATGATTCGCTTCCTGAAGTGAATAGCACAATGGCAGTATCATGCAGCTTGGACGATGGTCTGATTTTTAATAAATATCTGAACAAACCGTTTAACTTTATACCAAACCCCGCTTCTTTTACTTTTTTCTCAAAAAAGATACATTTATCCTTGGCTGCATCCGAAAGCAACGGCTCTACTCTTTTATAAAATCGTTCTGCCGTAAGAATATGTTTAATTTTTACAAGCTCCATGCAATGATCCATTACCATTTTACCGACCGTCCAGTTAAGCATTACAGGTATTTTACCTGACAGATAAGCCGCCATTATTAATAAAGTAGTGCTTTGCATAGCCGGCAGCATAATCCCGACATATTGGCCTTCTATTTCTTTTTTAATAATTTTTGCCACTACATAAGCTTTCAGCAGGAAATCCTTACGGGTGGTGGAACCCATAATTTTATCATATGCAAAGGTTTCGGCTTTATATCTGGAAAAATTTCTGATAAATGCCTCAGGAATTGTTATATCGGGATTTGCAGCAGCATCAGTAACCGGCTCGATAAAGCTATCAAGATATGAGGGCTTTGTTTCTTCTTTTTCAGCAGTTTTTTCTATAACCAGCAAGCACAAATCGGCGATTGTTTTTAAATCGGCAATTTCAGCATCGGAAACAATTTTATATTGACTCTCGATTGCGGAAATAATTGTAACCAGTGTTATGCTGTCTATTCCCAATTCAATGTTTAGACTTGAGTTTAGTTGGACAATGTTTTCTTCTATTCTCGCTTCCCGGCAGACTATTGAACGTATTTTTTCAAAAATATAGCAGTGTATTTCCTTTTCATTAAATTGCATTGCTGACATTTGCTCTTGGACAGAACCCTCTATTTGAGCAGCTAATTCGCGTTTTAGGGAGGGAAGGAAGAAAAAATGCCTGAAAAACCTGACTTCCTCTTCACCATGAATATTATAATATCTTTCAAGAAAATTGTTGAAATGTTGCACATCGTTTTTTGAGGCGGTACGTGCTTCAGCGGTTATATCGCTGAATTCTAATGTTATTTTACGCCGTGGAACAAGGAAAATCAGATTGGCAAGCACAATAAGAATTCCTTTCAAATATGTGCTAATAAATACAGGGGACTTACCTGTCCATGCTTTCGACCACATACTTCCCCATAAACCTGAAACCCGAACACCAATGATTTGTGCATTTTCAGGCAACATTTTTGAAATTTGCCAGGCGCTTTTTTTACTCATGATTTTCTCATACCCTTGTCCGGTCAGATGTCCTGACGGATACAAAAGAACATTATCGCCATTTTTCAACGCTTCTGAAACTCTGCTTGTTATTTTATCGAGAATTTCCAAATCTTTGCTGCCTTTCTCCAAATCGCTTACAGGTATCGCTTTTATTTTCTTAAAAATTGGAGTAAGAAAAAATTTGTTATAAAAACGCTCGCCTATCAATGGTACAACAGGAGCAAACTTATAAATATGACAAAATATCAGTTGGGAATCGGCCATTGCCTGATGGTTTGGAAAAAATACTTTGGGTTTACCGGAAGTAAAAGTTTCCGTACCTTTTAACTCTGTTTTATAACGCAACGACAATAAAAATCTATAAAATGCAATTATTTTACCAAGCATAGAAATAATGATTTTTTGTAATTATTTAGGTATAAACGTTATTATTCCACCGAAGTACGAATTTTTTACGAATATACGAATTACGAATTCGCTGGCCATTTCGTAATTCGTAAGTTCGTATATTTTTCGGTAAGTTCGTATATTTTTCGTACTTCGGTGGGATAATACTGCCCCTACCTAAATAGTTACGATTTTTAATATATTAAGTTTCCAACAATATCGTTTATCGAACTAAATTCATGTCTCTCCATATAATCTTTAATTCCATCAATAATTTTTACTGAAACCTGTGGGTCAATAAAATTTGCCGTTCCGACCTGGACAGCGGAAGCGCCCGCTAATATAAACTCAATTGCATCGGTAGCATTCATAATTCCGCCCATTCCGATGACCGGGATTTTAACTGCTTTTGCAACCTGCCAGACCATGCGTAAAGCGACTGGTTTTATGCATGGCCCGGAAAGTCCGCCTGTAACAGTTGAAAGGAGCGGTTTGCGTTTTTCAGCGTCAATAGCCATTCCCAGCAAAGTATTAATAAGAGAAACGGAATCGGCTCCGGCGTCTTCAACCGCTTTGGCAATTTCCGTTATATTGGTGACATTGGGTGAAAGCTTGACAATGAGCGTTTTTTTATATGCTTTTCTTATTGCTCCGGTAATTTCGGCTGCCGATTCACAGCTTGTACCAAATGCCATTCCGCCTTGTTTTACATTGGGGCACGAAATATTTAATTCAATAGCAGGAATTTTTTCCAAATCATTCAGCTTTTCTGCGACTTTGATATAATCTTCGACTTTAGCTCCTGATACATTTACAATGATAGCAGTGTCAAAATCTTTAATATTCGGATAAATTTCAGCAATAAAATAATCAATGCCTTTATTTTGCAAGCCGACAGCATTCAACATTCCCGATGCTGTTTCAACCATCCTTGGATATGGATTTCCCTGCCGTGGTTCGAGGGTGGTCCCTTTTACAATAATCGCCCCCAATTCACTCAAAGCGACAAAATCGGCGAACTCCAGACCATAACCAAAAGTTCCGGAAGCAACCATCACGGGATTTTTTAATCTTAAACCGGATATTTTTATGCTTAAATCAATCATTTCTGTTAGCTAAATTTTAATCGTTTAACATTAAAAACCGGTCCTTCGGTACAAGTACAAACATTTCCATCAACGGTATCAACTACACAGCACAAACAAGCACCGATGCCGCAAGCCATAAGATTCTCGAGCGAAACTTCACATTCAATTAGCTTTTCCTTTGCAATACCTGCAATTATCTTTAACATCGGTTCAGGGCCACAGGCATAGAGCATACTATATTTTTGGCATTCTTTCTGTAATAAAGTATGGTCAGAAACAAGGCCGCACATTCCCAATGAACCGTCTTCGGTTGTTAAAAAGACCCTGCCGAATGCTTTGTATTTATCTATATCAGGTAAATTATCAGCCGATTTGCCGCCTATAAGAATATCAGGAGCGATATTTTTATTATCATACAGATACCTTGCAAGAAACAAAAGAGGAGCGATGCCGCAACCGCCGCCCACAAGCAGTATATCACCCTGTACATCTAAAGTAAAAGGTTTTCCAAGCGGATATATAATATTGAGAAAATCACCTTCTTCGGTATAGCTCAATTGTCTTGTTCCCGGACCTGCCAGCTTTATTAATAAGCTAAATGTGTTCTGCTGATAATTAACATCATGTATTGAGAAAGGACGCCTGAGAAATACATTTCTGACATTATCAATCAGAACCTGAACAAACTGACCAGGATATAGCTCGGGCAACGGTTCAGCCGCTTTAAGCTCCAGCTCAAAAAAATCGGAAGTCAGTTTTTTGTTTCTGAGCACCTTCAAATCCTGTATGGTTTTTTTCATTAATTGCATATTTTATTGTTGTTTGTCGCTAACGGACAGGTGCAACGCCGTTTTAATGGCGTTTTGCATAGTGTTATATTATATTATGTTATGTTATGTGTATTTTGCTTTTTTATTCTGCAATTATTTTTCCCGTTTCAATAACGCAATTCTCATTCATTATATGATAAATGTATATTCCCTTTGACAAATTATCTCTATTAAATTCTATTGTATTTAGTTTAATATTTTCAATATGTTTTACTTCTTTACCCAATAAGTCATATAATACAAATATTAACTTTTTGCTCTCTTGATTTAATACAGGGTTTATCTTAAAGGTTATAAAATTAGTAAAAGGATTTGGATAAATTATTATTTTATAATCATTTTTAATCACTTGTTCAAAAAGCGCAGCTATCGTATCACAACCAGAAAACAAACAACCAATACTATCTACCTTTAGTAACCACATATCATTAATATAGCCACCAGTAATTATAAAACAGTTATCATTTGTTAATTGAATATCACTAAAGTAACTGTAAATGCTATCATTTGCAGTAAAAGTTTTAGCCCATAAACTATCTCCGGTTTGATTAAATTTTATCAACAAATCATTGCTGCCTATATTAATAATCCATTTTCTACCAACACCGATGAAACTGCTATCAGGTAATTGAATAATTTTGTCAAAAGATTCAAAATCAATACCACCATAAGATTTTTCCCAGATAATATTTCCGCTCGTATCTAATTTGGTAATATAACCTTGTCTGCCATTAATACTATCTTTGTACACAAAGCCATAAACTAAGTAATAACCATCAACAGTTTTTAATGAACCGGCAATTCCTACATCTGTTGTAATTATTCTTTTGTCCCATTGAAATAATCCGTTACTATCTGTTTTTACAATGTAAAGATCACTTTTAGTTGCATATACAGAATCAATTATAGTTCCAAACAATATATATCCTCCATCTTCTGTAAATTCAACTGAAGTGGCAGATTCTAATCCGTTGCCACCATGAGCATAATTCCATAAAATATTCCCCAAACTATCTAATTTAGTTAAATAAAAATCAGACCATGCACCAGCACCTCCCATTTCAAAAAAGTTTGAACCTGCTGCAATAAATCCATTATCATCGGTTAATTTTATCTCCGAAACTCCTCCACCAATTCCTTTACTCCATAATGAATCGCCATTTACATTTAACTTCATAAATATTGTTGAGGGTCCTGATGGCGTGATACAATAATTTTTAACTGTAAAAACAGCATATCCACTATCTGGTGTTTCTATGAAAAATGAAGACTTATTAAATAAATAAGGATTACTTTGATAATCATACGTTTTAATCCACTCTACATTACCACTTGTATCAATTGCAAATAAATCTATTGTTGAACTATCGTATAAAACTCCATTGCCTATAATCATGTATTTCCCATCTTTTATAATAACGTTATTACCATTGTTAAATAGGTTGTGCGTGTTGTCATAAAGATTATTAAAATAAGTTGTTTGTCCTTGAATTGTTGAGTTAATCAAAAAACAACTCATTAAAAAACATATCCGCTTAATAGTTAATTTTTTCATCTTTTTCCTTTTATTGATACAATATATTTATAAGTCTTAATAAAGCAAATTACACATAACGTTTGCGTATGTTCATACTTCAATTGATTATATCACCTAATATAATCCAAAAATACAATTGTTTTTTAATTAAAAATCAAAATGATAAAGAAAATTATTAAAAAAAGACCGTATTTTGTAAAATTCTTTCTTTTAAAAGGTTATCAAAAATAGTCATTTCTTTTCATTCTGTCAAAATTATAGTTCGGCTTAGCTCACCACAAGTTTTTTTTACTTCATTTATTCCTTTCATGACGGGGTTTTATCAATTCCATTTTATGTCTGATTATTGTCTCGCTCTACCCCTTATACATAACGATTGAGCAAAGATACGAATTAAAATTTGTAGTTTTATTTTCTATTATGGCATTTTTAAGTAATTCAAAATCGTATCGTGATATATCCAGATTCATAAACCGACATTATTAAAGACTATGCAAAGAGTTTAAGTTAAAATTGAGTTGATTTTAGCTCATCAAACTTTTCCAAAGTTTAAACTTTGGAAAAAGTTATTAACTGAAAAATTTTTGATATTCTAAAAATTTATATTTTTGAATGATATTCTAAAAATTTGAATTATGAATACATTAAAAATTTTTCTGTTGTTTTTTGTTCTGATTACAGGAAACCTTTTTGCTCAACCCGTAGCGATAATTTTTGCTGACCCTGATACAGGCTGCGCCCCTTTGACTGTGCATTTTAAAGACATAAGCGACAGCGGAGGCGTTCATCGTTTCTGGTACTTCGGAAACGGCGATACTTCAACATTTAAAAATGTCAATTATACGTTTAATAACCCTGGTAATTATACTGTGACGTTAGTTTCGTTCGATGCATTATGGCAATTATCGGATACTACAACCGTGACTATAGTTGTAGGCGAATCCCCAAATCCTTACTTTTATGCCTACCCCGATCCTGCGTGTCTTGGAACGCCAATAGATTTTTATAACTGGAGCGACGACCAATCCAATGCCTTCTGGGATTTCGGCGATGGGAATACTTCATCAGAAATAAATCCTTCACATACTTATGCTTCCGAGGGTTCATACCCTGTTTCGCTGACTGTTACCACAACTGCTTGCGGTCCAAATACATATACCGATACGGTTACCGTCGGTGCAGGTATTTATTTTGAAGCTTATCCCAGCTCCGCTTGCCCTGGCGAAGAAATTTATTTTTATAATTACTCTGCCAACCCGGCAAATTCTCTTTGGAATTTTGGTGACGGAGCTTATTCAAACCAAATTGACCCGGTTCATACTTATACCGCCGATGGAAATTATACTGTGACCCTGACGGTCAATAATTCCTGTGGTTCCGGTTCTTACAGCTCGGTTATTTCTATAAGTTCAGGGATAATTCCGCAGGCCGATATGTATGTTTATCCTGATACATCCTGTCCGGGTGATGAAATCACATTTTATGATATGAGCTATGGAAATATTACAGGCCGTTTATGGAATTTCGGCGATGGTACGACTTCTGCACAACAATGGGTTTACCATTCTTACAATAATGTTGGAATTTATCCGGTTACCTTAACCGTTACAAATATTTGCGGAAACAGCGATTCAGTCACGAACAATATTGTTGTAACCAATACTCAGATGCCGGTAGCTGATTTTTATTCCTACCCCGAAACGGTTTGTCCGGGTGAACAGGTAAGTTTTTATGATTACAGCATCGGCACAATCGTAAGCTGGCACTGGAATTTTGGCGACGGTGGTGCTTCAAACCAGCAATGGACTTCCCATTCTTACGATAGCGCCGGAATTTATACAGTAGTTTTAACTGTTACCAATTCATGCGGAAATGCCGATTCTATTGCAAAAACTATCAATGTTGACAATTTGCAGGCGCCTGTTGCCGATATGTATTTATACCCCGACTCGGTATGTCCCGGCGAACAAGTGTCGTTTTACGATATGAGCTATGGAAATATTGTAAGCTGGCATTGGGATTTCGGCGATGGAGCAACATCATCGCAACAATGGACATATTATTCCTATTCTTCCATTGGAAATTATTCTGTTGTTTTAACGGTAACAAACATTTGCGGTAACAGCGATACTGCCTCACGAACAGTCGTTGTCAGCAATACACAGTTTCCGACAGCCGACTTCTACTTCTACCCCGATTCAGTCTGCCCGGCGGAAGCAGTTAATTTTTATGATTATAGCTGGGGTGATATTGTAAGCCGGCTTTGGGAGTTCGGCGATGGAACGACCTCTTCCTCTGCCTATCCGGTTCATGCTTATTCTGCTATCGGTAACTATAATGTTACATTGACTGTAACCAATTCATGCGGAAATTCTAACTCCATAATAAAAATTGTTACTGTCAGCAATACGATTTCTCCGTATGCCGATTTTTATATGTACCCCGAAACAGCATGCCCTGGCGACGCAATCAGCTTTTATGATTACAGTTGGGGTAACATCGTCAGCCGTTTATGGGATTTCGGTGATGATTATACTTCAACGTCCCAATCACCAATACATATTTATACTTCAACCGGAATATATAATGTTACTTTGACAGTTTCCAATTATTGCGGAGTATCAAATTCAATAACCCAGACGGTAACCATCACCAATTCATTATCACCCACTGCCGATTTTTATTTCTACCCCGAGACCGTCTGTCCGAATGAACCTATATCATTTGAAAATTATAGCTATGATTATATTTTCTCATTGTGGGATTTTGGCGATTCTACAACCTCGACACAAAATTCCCCGCAACATTCTTATGGTTCTGCAGGAGCATATACCGTAATTCTGACAGTTACAAATAATTGCGGTAATTCGGATACTTATGTTACAAATGTAACTGTTTCCAATTTAATAATACCTGAAGCATATCCTTATGCCTACCCCGAATCGGCCTGTGCAGGCGATATTATAAATTTTTATGATTATAGCTATGGCAGCATTGTCAGTTGGGTATGGGATTTCGGCGATAGCACTACTTCCGCATTTCAAAATCCTTTGCATATATATACTGTTAATGGAATATATAATGTGACGCTGACAGTTCAAAACTCATGCGGATTAAGCAATACAGGAACTACTTCCGTAGAAATCGGAAATTCAGTCACTCCTGATGTCTGGTTCTGGGCTTATCCCGATAATGTTTGTCCGGGCGATACAATATATTTTCAGGATTACAGCAGCGGAAATATAGTGAGCTGGTTATGGGATTTCGGCGACGGGCAATATTCATCATTACAAAATCCTATTCATGTTTATAGCGCTAATGGAACATACACTGTTATATTAACCGCAACCAATAACTGCGGAAATTCAGGGACTTATCAACAAACTATTAATGTCAATAGCTCTGTGTCTCCTTATGTATGGTTTTGGATTGAACCCAATCCTGTTTGCCCCGGCAATACTGTTTTATTCTATGATTATTCCAGTGGGGCAACTAGCTGGTTATGGAATTTCGGAGATGGTACAACCTCTACTCTTCAAAATCCATCTCATATTTATTCCGCTCCGGGCGATTATAATGTTTCCCTGACAGTAACAAATTCATGCGGAAATTCTGCATCAGGCAATGATGTTATTTCTGTTAACAGTTCTGTTACACCCTGGGCATATTTTGATGTATCATCTAACACTGTTTGTCCTGGTTCGCAAGTATTTTTCAACAATTATAGCAGCGATACAAGCGATTGCAGATGGGTCTTCGGCGACGGCGATACTTCGTTTGCCGTTAACACTGTTCATGTTTTCGACACACCCGGAACTTATGATGTTGTCCTTACCGTTTACAATAACTGCGATAACAGTAACTCATATAGTATGTCCATTTTAGTAACAAATACGGCTCAGGTAGAAGCATATTTTTATACGTTTGTGACATCTGCCTGTGAAGGACAAGGAGTCGAATTTTATAATGCCAGCTCCGATGTATCCAATTGCTTGTGGGATTTTGGCGATGGAACCACCTCGACGGAAATAAACCCCGTTCATATTTTTATAACAAGCGGATCTTACGCAATATCTCTTACGGTTAGCAATTCTTGCGGTAGCGATACCTATAGCTCTGCTATAAATATTATACCCTCTCCGCAAGCATCTTTTTATGTAAGTGACACAACAGTTGCGGCGGGAACTACGATTTATTTTACTAATACAAGCCAGAATGCAATTTCCTTTAATTGGAACTTCGGTGATTATTCCGGTACCAGCTCTTTAGAATCCCCATCTCATTCTTATAATACCTCCGGAATCTACAATGTACAACTCACAGTACTCGGAAGCTCCGGATGTTCCGATACGGAAATTCTCGCTCTTACTGTCACACCTGTAATTAGCTATACTGTATCAAAAGCTTGTCCTGGCGCTTCAACAGGGGCGATTGATGTAACAGTCCTGAATGGCGCTCCTCCGTTGACTTATAATTGGTCGAATGGAGCGACAACCATGGATATAAATAATTTACCTGCAGGGACATATACTTTGACTGTCGTTGATGGTAGTGGAACATCGTCAAATATTACTGTAACAGTGGAAGAATATCCGCCTGTAATTACAGATTTGAATGGAATTGATGTTACATGTTCCGGCAGTAATGATGGATATACTGCAAATGTCATCAGCGGTGGAACGCCTCCGTTAGAGTTCTTATGGTCAAATAGCAGCTCATCTGAAAATATTTCCGGGCTTTCACAGGGTATTTATTATTTAACAGTTACAGATTCAAATAATTGTTCAACAATGGATAGCATCAATATTAATGAACCGGCTCCATTATTACTGAATTTAACAAAGACCGATATATCATGCTTTGGCGCCGCCGATGGTACGGTGACTTCGAATGTATCGGGTGGCACATCCCCATATTTTTATCTATGGAATATGGGATGTACAGACGTTACATGTAACGTCTTTACGGGTGCCACATACACAGTTACCGTTACCGATGCAAATGGATGCGTTATTTCCGATACTGCTGCAATATCAGAACCTCCTGTATTATCAGGAGCTCTGGTAAAAAACGATGTTTCATGCTATAACGGCATTAATGGAAGCCTGAATTTATCCGTGAGCGGGGGAACTTTGTCATACACGTTTTCATGGTCAAATAGCGCTGTATCGGAAGATATTTCTAATCTGGCTTCCGGTATATATTCTGTAACAATTTCTGATGCAAATTCGTGTATATTATCTCTTACAGATACAATTAATCAACCTCAGGAACTTGAAATATCAGTCAATACGTCGAACGTTGTTTGCGCTGGGGGAACCGATGGTTCTGTTGATATTACTGTGACCGGAGGAACAAGCCCTTATAATTATAGTTGGTCAACCGGCGCTAGTGTCGAAGATATAAATAATCTGACAGCCGGTATATATAGCATTTCTGTTTCCGATTCTCATAATTGTTTGACATCGGCAACTGATACGGTAATTGAACAAAATTTGCCATTTACAATTATTACCGGCTTAAACCATGCTACATGCTTGTTAAATGATGGGAAAGCATGGCTCGAACAAATTACCGGTGGAGGAACTGCTCCGTTTACTTTTGAATGGAATACAATTCCTGTCCAATATACCGATACCACATTCAATTTGACAGCAGGCGCCTATACAGTTATTGTAACTTCTTCGGAAGGATGTTCCGGTTCAGCTCTTATACTAATAAATAATATTGGAGGGCCATCGGTTGACAGTATCAACATATCTCATGCTGCATGCTTTAATTCCTGCAATGGAACAGCGCTGGTTTTTGCCAATTCCATTGCCACACCTCTGGCTTATCTGTGGAGCAACGGCCAAACCGATTCTCTTGCAATTGATTTATGCGCCGGAACTTATTTCGTTACAGCCGCCGATACTAACAATTGTATTGTGGTTACAAATGCCGAAATCAATGAGCCAAATATATTATCATCAATTATTAGCGGTGACAATCTTATGTGTTTTAATTCAGGCGATGGAAGTGCTTCGGTCGTTGCAACCGGCGGTACGCCTCCATATTCGTATTTATGGAGCACCGGCGCAGAGACGCAAAGCATTGCGTCTCTACAAGCCGGTACATATTATGTCACCATCAATGATTTTAATAATTGTATAATAATTGATAGCATTGCAATTACGGAACCGGATCCTCTCACATTATCAATAACAAAAACTGATGTATTATGTTTCGGCGGTGCAACCGGCAGTGTCAATTTAACAATAAGCGGAGGCACCCTTGCTTTTCTTTATGTATGGAGTTCCGGACAGATGAATGCTAATATTTCCGGCTTAACAGCCGGTGCTTATTCTGTTACTGTTAACGATCAAAATGCCTGCACTGCAACCACCAGTGTAATAATTTCTGAACCTGTTTTACTTAGTGCAACAATAACTGATATTGTTATGGTATCATGCTATGGGTTAAATGGCGGAGGAGCAACTGTTTCTGCATCCGGAGGTACATTTCCTTATATATATTTATGGAACATGGGTATAGATACGCAAGGCATTGCGTATCTACACGCCGGTACATATTCCGTTACTGTTACCGATTCGAACGGATGCCTGGCAATATCAGAAGCTTTAATTACCCAACCGGATCAATTAAATTCTTCGTTTACAGAAACAGATATTTCATGTAATGGTAATAATGACGGAGCTATTGATTTTACGGCAACCGGAGGCACTATTCCTTATTCATATCAATGGTCGAACGGCGCTACATCAGTGAATATTGACAGTCTTGCTGCAGGAAGCTATATTGTGACAGTCACTGATTTTCATGGTTGTACATATTTTCAAACAATTACTGTTTCCGAGCCATCTACCCTTAATTCATCTATTAGCAAATTGGATGTTACATGCAACGGGCTATGTAATGGCATCGGCACCGCAGTCACATCAGGCGGTACATTGCCTTATGCTTATGTATGGAGCAACGGACATACTACACAGACTATTTTTAGTTTGTGCGCAGGAAATTATTCCGTAACTATTACCGATATTCATGGTTGTGAGATAATCAGCAATGTAATTATTTCAGAGCCTGATTCAATTACAACGGTTATTTCAGGAACTAATGTCGGTTGCTTTGGTGAAAATGACGGTTCCATATTATTGACTGTAACAGGTGGTACAACTCCATACAGTTTCAATTGGAATAACGGACAGACAACAGGTAGCTTATCCGGTATCCCTGCAGGAAATTATTTGGTTACTGTTTCCGATAATCATTCTTGTACCGCCGTTACAGGGAGTGCAATTACTCAGCCGGCGCTTCTTGTTGTTTCCCTTGCTTCAGTTGAGCCATCTCATTGTGGTATGGCCGACGGTGCAGCTTGTATAGCGATTTCCGGCGGTACCCCGGTATATTCAGTTATCTGGGCAAACGGAAGCGATTCAGTTTGCGCTCAAAATTTATCTTCAGGAATAAAATTTGTTACAATCACAGATTCTCATGGTTGTACAGCGTCAACTTATGCAAATATCGCTTATATTTCCGGACCTGTAATTACATCGTTCGACGTTGTTGATGATATTGACAATGCTTGCACCGGGCAGGTTACGGTTAATATTTCAGGCGGAACTTCCCCGGTTTCATTCCTATGGAATGATGCTTTATTCCAGACCACACAAACCGCTTCCGGTTTATGTACGGGAATATATACTGTAGCAATTACGGATGTTGCCGGCTGTAGCGTAACCGACAGCGTTTTTGTTGATAATCTGACTTTTTTAGCAAATATTGAACGGAATAACGGAATAATGATTTATCCGAATCCTGCCGAAGATTATTGTTATATTTCAATATTCAATGAAGTTCCTTCAAGTATGCAAATATGCCTTACTGATGTTACAGGAAGAAACATTTATAAAAAGCAAAATAATCTTTTTAATGGAGAAATGAGGTTATTATTGCCTTTGCAGAATTATGCCGATGGCTTTTATTTTATTAAAGTAATTATTAATAATGAAATTATTTTTACTGAAAAGCTCATAAAAAGATAAAAGTTTTATAGCCTTTTTCTATAAAATGAATTAATTTTGTAAAAAATTTAGATATGCCGAAACTATATGAATATTTTGGGTTAATAATCCTATTTTATTCCAACGAACATGAGCCAGTACATGTTCATTGTAAATATCAAGGAAAAGAGAGCAAAGCCGAAATTATATACAAAGATGGAAAATTTGTTGAAATAATAATTTCAGACATACAAGGAAAAGAACCATTAGATACAAAGAATAAAAAGAAATTTAAAAAATTGGTTGAAAAGTTTAGGGAAGACATTGTACGAAAGTGGATTGACTTTTTTGTTTATAATGTTTCGATTAATTGTGAAACAATTATAAAAAAGATATAAGATATGGTTATATCAATAAAAGAAGCTACATATAAAGGCAACTATAAGATTAAATTTGTATTTTCGAATGGTGTCCAAAAAGTTGTTGATTTTTCGAGTTTTTTAAAAAACTCGAAAAATCCTATGACAAATAAATACCTTGATAAAGATAAGTTTAAATCATTTTCACTTGATTACGGTGACATTATTTGGAATGATTACGAATTATGTTTTCCTATCTGGGATTTATACAAAGGGCGATTATAAATTGTAAGTATCTATTATCTCTTAACAATAATCTTTGTGGCACAAACCTTCCCATTATCAAACCGCAGAGCATATATACCGCTTGCCAGCGACGATATATCAATTTCCGCTCTGGTATTATTCAATTGCAGTCGCTGCAATGCTTTACCATCGGTATTATATATCTGAACATGGACAGGAAATACGTTTTTACCTCCGAATATTTCTATATACAGTTTATCGTTTGCAGGGTTTGGATAAAGCAGAAGTGTCAGCGAATTTTCTTGTTTCGCTTCCGCAATAGCCGTTACAATTATATTGTCGTCAAGATTTGAAAACGATTGCGAATAAGGACCTCCCTGTGTTTTGCCTGCACCTGTTGATATACACGAAAAGTCCTTTATTACAGAAACAACGTACCATAAATGACCCCAGTTGCCAGGATCGTCGGTATATGTCCAGACTGTCGAGGGTAGCGTGTCAATCGGTACCCACCCTGTCTGGTCGGTATGCCTGTAAACATAAAAGGAATAGTACGGAAAACCTTGGTATGAGTCCCAAATCAGGTTGACGGTCTGGCTAAGCCCTTCATTAACTGTGAGATGCAGTGTCTTATGTGCCGTACTTAACGGCGATTCGTTACCGCAACTGTCAACCGCCGACAGCTTGTATTTCCACGGACGTGTCATGGGGTTGGCAAACGGGTCGAGCCATTCGCTGAGGTCATTGTACGGAACGCTCGCTACCGCTTGGTATTGCCCGCTGATGTATGTCTCCCTGTAAACCAGGTAATGGTCAATCCCGGTTTCCTGCACTTTTTCCCAGACTACTTTGTTCTGGCTTAATATGCTGTCAACAAAAACCATACAAATCGGATTTTCCAATGGCAACTGTACGTTAACATGGTATGTTCCTGCTGTGATACATCCATTATCATCGGTTATTGTCAGCGAATATTGTCCTGACGCCAACGAATTGAGGTCTTCCGTTGTGCTGCCGTCCGACCATACGTAAGTGAAAGGCATGGTTCCACCCGATATGAATATATCAATGTTTCCGTCGGCGGCGTTGCAGCCGGCGCCGGTTATGGCAACCTGCGATATGACAGGCCCCTGAGCGTTGCTGACCGAGAACATTTTGAGCTTTATGCAACCATTTGCATCGGTTACTACGAGCGAATAAGCGCCTGCCGCCAGGTTTACCACATCTGCATCAGTATCGCTTGACGACCAAAGATAGTTATATGGTGTTATTCCTCCGGTTATAGCTGCGGTGGCAGTACCGTCGGAATTACCGCAATTGGCAGGGGTAAGATTTATAACTACTGTCAATGGCTCCGGACCAGTTACTTCAATGCTCGATGCCGTCATACATCCCGAATCGTCAGTAACCATAATTTCGTAAGAACCAGCGGGAATACCTGAAATATCCTGCGTAGTTGCGCCGTTACTCCATTCATAAATATAAGGCGCTAAACCACCTGATATATCAATATCAATAGCGCCATTGCTGCCGCCGCTGCAAGTCACACCGGTTATACCGGCAACTGAAATATTCAGAGTCGAGCTGTTATTTACAATTACAACAGCATATTTTATACAACCGTTAACGTCCGTGATGGTGAGCATATAATAGCCGGCTGCCAGGTCATGAATTTCGCTATCGGTGCCACCGGTTGACCAATTATAGGAATAAGGACTTACGCCTCCGCTTATGGCTACTGTTGCCGTTCCATCTTCATCTCCGCAATTGGCAGGAGTAGTAACAATGTCCAACAATATTTCGGATGGCGCTGATACGGTAACGCTCTCAGTTGCTGTACATCCACGGTCGTCAGTTACAGTAACCGTATAGCTCCCTGCAGGTATATTGAACAGGTCTTGGGTAACGCTTCCGTTGTTCCACGTGTAGGATGTCGGTTCTATATCATTTGAAACCGTCAAATCAACGTCTCCCGACGATTGACCATAGCAGGAAATGTCGTAATTCACAGCGTTGAGAGCAAGATCGCATAATGAACCTGCAATTGTAATCATTTCTATTGCAGTACAGCCGTTGGCATCCGTTATGGTTACTGTGTAATCGCCTGCCTGCAATCCCGAAATGTCTTCGAGGGTCTGTCCGCCGGACCACAGGAATGAGTAAGGTTGCGTTCCGCCGGAAACCATGATGTTTATTGCGCCGTCGTTGCCCTGAATTTCTTCGGATACGGCATATTGAATTTCCAAAATATCAGGTTCGGAGATATATGTTGCAGTGACTGCCATACAGCCGTTTACATCGGTCACAGTGATAATATATGTTCCGGCGGTAGAGACGCCCTGCTGGGCGTCTGTACATCCCGTATTCCAAATATAAGAATATGGGGAAACACCGCCGCTGACATTAGCAGTAACGCTGCCATCCGAAGCGCCGTAGCACGAAATATCCGACTGCGTAAGCGTCACCAGAGGTGCGCCGTTATTTCCAATTATAATAGGAGCAACGGCGGTGCAGCCGGCGTTGTCGGTAATGGTTACAAAATAGGAACCGGATTGTAGATACGCAATGCTTTGCGTATCTGCACCCGTATTCCAATTATATGTATAGGGTGCTGTACCGCCGGTAACCGTTACCGTTGTCGAGCCATCAGATTGGTTACATCCTGCATCGGTAATAACGGCGGAAATCAGAATTTCTGCGGGTTGTGTGACCACAGCGGTAGTTGTAACAATACAACCCCCCGATGCCGTAATAGTTACCGTATAGGTTCCTGCGGAGAGACCCGAAATGTTCTGCTGGGTTTGTCCGGTGTTCCATGTGTAAGCATAAGGCGGAGCGCCACCGCTGATGAATAAGGTTATTGAGCCGTCGCTGCCATTATAGCAGCTTACATTGATGTGAGTTGTCATTACCATAAGGTTGCAGCCGGAAGTGTTTACGATAATGCCGGCTGTGGCAGTGCAGTTGTTTGCGTCGCTAACCGTTACAGAATAGGTTCCTGCAGCCAGGTTGCTGATGTCCTGCGTGTGCATGCCATTGCTCCATGCATACTGATACGGAGATACGCCGTTTGAAATAGTAATGTCAATGACGCCGTCATTACCGGATGTAACCGGTGTTACGATATAAGAAATATTGATTGCAGGCGGTTCAGTGATGACGGCGGTATTAACGGCGGTGCAGCCGTTTGCGCCGGTAACCGTGACGATATACG
>JACQWN010000206.1 GCA_016209245.1 Bacteroidia bacterium | reverse complement strand
TCCGTATAGGATTGGTTACCTACAGATTTCTGATGAAAGGTTTCAAAGAACATTACTAATCCCCCTTTCACGGGCTTTGCTTGGCGCAAGAGGTCGCCTGACTTTCGTTTGTCCACAGGACAATGAAACGGCATATTTTCAAAACCGAAAGTGAGAATGTGAGACATGGATAGAGGAGCAGCGGCAGTAAATGACAGGCGCTATTTGACCAGGATAATCATATTTTTGTCAGGCATAAATTTTTCTTTATGCCAATAATAGCATCGCTTGTTTCCAATAACAACAGCGCTATCCGGAAGGTAAGACAATGAATCAATCGTTGTGCTTTCAGAAACCGTTAATTTGTAATTGACCGTTTCAAAAGGTCTTTTCCACGATTGAGTTGTGGTTAAAATATATTCAGTTTTGTTTTTGAATAATTTCTGTCTGTATGTTATATTGTATTTTGCTATTCCATAAGAGTTAAGATTAATTTTGAAATAAATACCTTTTGCATTACGATTGATGTTTTCTGAACTGTTTTTTGAAAGATCGGTAACCTTAATCGAATCAACATCGCCAAGGTTGCTGTCGGTAGGAAAAGGATAATACAGTATCCGGCTTACTTCCCGTTCACCGACATTGCAGAAATAATAAATTCCATCTACATAAAAATAATTGTTTTTGATTTCAAAATTCAAATCTTCGCGATAGAATTGTAAATCCTGAGAAAATAAACAATTACATACAAAAGAAAATATTATGATTATTGTTGGTTTCATCTATTACCAATTTATCACAACATGAATGTTGTGTTACTTTACACACATCATTTTTTCAGATGCAATTATTCTACCGTCAATTTCTAACGAATAAAAATATTCACCGGATTCACATTCTCCCAAATTACCGCGCCCATCCCAGATAACTGAATATTCTCCCGATTGATTTTTTGCAGTTCCAACTGGTAATATCCGCACTAAATCACCTTGTGAATTATAGATTTTAATTACCACATTGCTGAAAAGCTTGTTTTCAGGAATTACAAAGGAAATAGTAGTTTCTTTGGTGAATGGATTTGGGTAACAGGATATTGAATGATTTGTTTTAATTGATAGTTCACCGGATTTTAAAATTATTGTATCTAAAATAAATTCATAATAATTAACCGAGTCGGGTTCTATAGATATAGCAATAGACGTATCAATAATCTCATCGAAAGGGTATGTATTATTACAGAATGTAATATTATAATTTTTCCCAAACATATTTGCATTGTAAAAATAACCGGTATTATCAGAGATTACTGGTGTAAGGTTTGCATAAGGGCTCTCAAAATAGTAATAAGAACAATATTGTAACCTGACATTCGAAATGGGATGAAATTGAGCGTCGTAAACATAGCCACAAAAAACACCTTTAGAATCCACTTGATATACATTAGTAGTCAGGGACGGGTTATTGTTTTTAACTAACCAGTAATAGGATTCCGGCGTATAAATATCGCCATAATTAATTTGTGTCATTTCTAAGGATTGACCTTCATTAGGTACTCCAACATTACAATCCCACCAGGAATTGCAAAAAGAATTTCCCCAACAAATTTGCTCCAATTCCCACCAGTCGTTTTCCGAACTGCATTGATTGCAACTCTGCAGAATGATAATATCACCTGTTTTGTTAACAGAAAACGGATTTAATAAGCTATCTTGTGTAATTACTATTATGCCACCTCCGATTAAATAAGCTGACGGAATTCCAGCAGTATCCGAATTAGATATTAATCTTATAGTATCACTTTCATAAAAATCTGTAATTATTAATTCGATATACCAATTATTGTTATTGTCAAAATATATTTCACTGATAATAGGAGGTGGTATTATCGGATTTGCCTTTGCAAAATTCAATGAGGTTGCAATAAGCAAAATGCAAAAAATTTGCTTTATGTTTTTTATTGATTTCATATTCAGTTAAATTATTTAGCAAATTTACAATTAAATTCTATAAAAGCAAATTAAAATATCATAGTTGTCCGAAAAGTTTATTTTTTCGTACTTCGATGGAGTGAATAGTAAAATTTTTTATCTTTACATCGTTAATAGAACAGTAATAACTAAATTTTAAAATTATGATACATTACAAAGAACTCGGACTGGTCAATTCAAGAGAATTGTTTCAGAAAGCGATGAAAGGTAGCTATGCAATTCCGGCTTTCAATTTTAACAACATGGAGCAACTGCAGGCGATAATTGCCGCCTGTGTTGAAACCAAATCACCTGTGATTCTGCAGGTTTCAAAAGGCGCAAGACAATATGCCAACCAGACTTTGTTACAATATATGGCAAAGGGAGCGGTTGAATTTGCCAAAGAAATGGGTCATCCCATTCCGATTGTCCTGCATCTTGACCATGGCGATAGCTTCGAACTGGCAAAATCATGTATTGAAACAGGTTTTTCATCGGTCATGATTGACGGTTCGCATCACTCGTTTGATGATAATGCCAAGCTGACTAAACAGGTTGTGGAATATGCCCATCAGTATGATGTTACCGTCGAAGGTGAATTAGGCGTTTTGGCAGGAATAGAGGACGAAGTCAGCGCTGAACGTTCACATTATACAAAACCTGAAGAAGTCGAGGAATTTGTCAAACGCACAGGCGTTGATTCACTTGCAATTTCTATAGGTACGTCACATGGTGCATTTAAGTTTAAAGTAAAACCCGGAGAAACACCTCCACCCTTGCGTTTTGATATTCTTGAAGAAGTAGAACGCCGGATTCCAGGTTTCCCGATTGTTTTACATGGAGCTTCATCGGTTCCACAGAATATTGTTGATGAAATTAATAAATACGGCGGTAAAATGTTAAATACTGCCGGTGTATCGGAAGACCAGCTACGCAGAGCTGCCAGTTCTGCCGTCTGTAAAGTGAATATTGACTCCGATGGACGTCTCGCAATGACAGCCGCTATCCGCAAGGTATTTAGCACAAAACCCGACGAGTTCGACCCGAGAAAATATCTCGGACCTGCACGCGATTCGCTTAAAGAGCTTTATAAGCATAAAATTATTAATGTTCTCGGCAGTGCAAATCAGGCATAATTATTCTTTGATGAGAGATGTTTACGAAGCAAACATCTCTAAATAGGATGCCTCATATTTTTAACCCCAATACTGTTATATCATCTGTCTGTTCAAAAGTTTACCCCGTGTGATGGAGTTTTGAAGGGAAAATAGGGATAGATTTGTGGAAGAAAATTCACTTCTGATGTAATAACCATCTAATTCTATCCATTATCCAACGCATTATCAAGTATATTCCAATGCCAATGATACAGATAATCATCAGTTGAATAAAAATAGGTAATGAAGACTTCAATATAAGAAAGTACTGAAAGACCGATACCGAAAGTATACTAATAATTCCTTCTATTAACCTTTGACTAAGAACAGAATCAATGAATTTTTTATCTATTGCAGATAGGTACTTTTCTCGACTCTTTCCGATATCTTTCTCTGTCTGAATTATTTGAAGGTCAATTAATCGCTCAATTTTATAATCATTTCTCAACCAACCGACAAAACCAAAAATCATTAGGAATATTGATACTCCAATTATTATCGCAATTATTTGATGCAGTCGTACAATTCTTTGCTGTTTTTGCTTTACAAGTTCAAACTTAGAATTTATACTACTGGCTTTCAGCATGTTTGAGTATGTAAGATTATTATAGAGGTCCAAGCTATCAATTGCCATTAAGAAATGTATTTTAATATTTTCATTATCAAGTTCTTGCCAAATGTAATGGATGTTGTATCGTATAATGATTGAACTAAGATTGTCTGCTTTAGAAGTTGTTGTATCTGGTATGATAAGTGAATCAGGAATATCCACTTGTTTTTCTATTTCCGACAGTAGGTAATCTATATCTTTTGAAAATGAGATGAATTTGGCTTTGCACATGGAATCATAGGAATGAAAATCACTTATCTGATTTGAGAGTTCAACTACCTGGGATTCAAATTCTATTATCCTGTTCTCTAAATATAAAGGCAGAATGGTAATCGCCAATACTCCACTGATTGCTAAAAACTTGGATAATTTGTCAAAAGGAACACTTGGTATCTGCATAATTCGTCAATCAAAAAATTGGTGCAATTCCTTATCGTACAAATATACAATTATTCGACTATTTATCTGACATCTAGGTATAAATTTTTTTAGGTTTATGGTATGAAACATCTTCCAGTTCCTTGTATTGTCACGGAATATCCTGTATTTTTAAGTACCCTTAAATCAGATGCTTATGAATATCAGAGTACGACAAAAGAGGCTATAGAAAAAAGTGAACGGTAACAAAATTCAAAACGGTGAAATTTTGCAAGTTAAAATTCTATTCGTATAAGTGCCTTTCAAGACTGATACTTTCCAACTGTTTCTTTGATTCCTGTCGTAATTCAAATGCTTTCTTGACTTTATCACCTATTTGTTTTATTGTTTTTTCGTCTGGCAGGTTGATTAGAATATTTGCAAGGTCATAATCGGAAACATTTGGGATTGCAGCACCGGTGCGATACATATACATTTGCTTTAGGAACGACTCGCTTTTTAAAAAGTAAAGTAAATAGTACGGATTAATTTTAAAATTCCTTAAAACTCTGAAACCATTAGTACATATACAACCGTCAAATTCTTCTGTAACAAGAGCAGTAGCGTGTTTAGCTGTTCCAACTGAATTGCCTGCTACTGCTGTAATAATATCTCCTGTTTTCAATTCATAAGATGCTCTGCTTGGTAATTCGTGAACCAGATAGTTTGTTGTATTTATAATTTCAAAGGAATGGGTGTTGATGTCCGATAGTTCAACATATTCAACGGTTTTATCGGATTGATTTAATTTTTTACTTTTTACTTTTATGATTTCAGCAATCTCACAAAGTCGTTTAGCATTTTTACTTTCCAAGACTGTAAGCATTTTCCTGTTATCAGGTGAATAAAAGTCATAGTCAAAGCGCCCGTTTAATTCATTGAAATTTATCGAAAAGGAATTTTCAGTTTCAATTATTGGCTTTTTCTGAAATGCCTTGTAATCCTCAATAACTGTTGAAAAATCTTCATCTATAATTGGAATACCATTTTTGCCTTTCAATGTCATTCCGTATTTATCTTTTTTGTAAACAGGCGTTCCGTTTTTGTTGCCATGGTAACCTGGCTTTTTAATTTTGCTGAAAAAAATCGGATATTTCGTTTTGCTGTTTGCTGTTTCTTTTTCAAGAAAAAGAAGTGAAGTTTTTACACCGGTTCCGTAAGGAATGAAAGTTTCCTGTGGAAGATTTACAATTGCTAAAACATTTGCTTTTTGTTTGATGTAAAACCTTAAATATTCTAAGGATGGATTTTCAAAATGTCCATTAGGTAACACTATTCCGAGACGACCTCCTTCTTTCAGTAATTGCAGGCATCGTTCAATAAATAAAATTTCCGCAGCCAGACCGTTGCTTAATGTTTTTGTTTTGTAGTACTTATCGTCTGCACCTGTCCACTTGTAACCTAAGTCATATCGAGAAAGTATTTTTGTATTTGTTATTTTTCCTACGGTTCCAAAGGGCGGATTTGTCAGCACTATATCAAACCCTTCAAATGATTTTTGATTTAATGCTTCGGAAATAGTTAATTTGATTTCGTCAATATCATCTAATGAATTAGTACAAAAAATATTTGCTTGTCCGTTTGCTTCAAGCAATAATTTCATTTTTGCTATTCGTGCAATGCTCTTATTAATATCAAGTCCAACTAAATTTTTTGAAATGTATGTTTCGGCTTTTGTCTTTGAATTATTTTTTAGCAGATAATTAAGAGAAGAAATCAAAAAACCACCACTGCCACAAGCAGGGTCAATAATTATTTCGTTTGGCTTTGGCTGAATAATTTCAACACAAAAATTTATTACCGGTTCGGGAGTAAAAAATTGCCCCCTTCCATCTTTTTCCTGATGAGCTAAAAATTTTTGAAATGCCAGCCCTTTTGCATCGGAAGATGAACCCGAAAGTGAAATCGTCTGTAGTTTGTTTATGGTAAACCCAAGTGAAATATTTGAAAGTCGAATTTTTTCATCTGCATCAAAAACATCTTTGAATTCTCTTTTTGTTTCTTCTATAAGATTAGTAATTCGCCTTACAAAGTTTGTAGCAGTATTGTTTTGCTTCAGATGGCTTAGTTCATCCGATGATATTTGAAATTGATTAACTTTATTATTCTCATCAAAAATTTTGATGAATAAGATTTTGATAATTTCCTCAAGAGTCTGCTGCGTTGATAAACCATCATTGGCATAAATGTAATTGTGAATTTCTTCAAATCTCTTTAAGAGATTATCTTCAATGGAAAGTTCAAAATTAAGCGCTAAGTTCATATTTTTACACATTTGTGGCAAAGATAATACACATTTGTGTAAAAACAAACCAATGTGCTTTAGATATTTTTCTGAAATAAAAATCACCGTGATGGTTAGGATGCTTTCTGCCTTCCCATTTCTCTCTAATTCTTTTTACCTCATATCCTTCATCTTCTATCTTTTTCTTTAATAAAAGTTCAGTTATTGAACCGCTAACATATCCCTGAGCATTAGGGCTGAGTTTTAATGCCTCTAAAAATATTTCAACTGTTGTTTTGAATACTTCTGATATAAATTTCTCTAATCTCTGAAATACTGTCATATGTTTTTAATTTTTTTCAAAGATACAGTTTTTTTATTATCTTCATTAGTATGTCGGCAAGATTATACTTTTTTGCAAGTTTTGGTCTGTGGGTTGGTATTGAGGTACGTTTAATCATTGTTCTCTCTTGTACCGGAAAAAAGTTTTATGTTGTAGCTGCCTTTCTTTCATACTTTTTGCAATATGCACTTTTTCCATGGTATAAGGATTAATTCCTGTATAGAACATCACCGATGATAAAGTCATAGGCGTAGGTGTGAAAATTTGCACTTGCTCGGGCTTTATTTTAAGACGTTTTACAATGTTAACAAGCTCATTCATGTCCTTCATTGTACAACCCGGATGAGCCGACATAAGATATGGAATGAGTTGCTGTTTTAAATTATTATCTTTGCAAATACGATAAAAAGAATCGTACAATTTTGAAAAATAAGAAAATGACGGCTTTCGCATCAGCTTCAATACCTGTTCCGATGTATGTTCCGGTGCGACTTTCAGCCGTCCTGATACATGAAATTTAACCAGCTCCTCAAAATATTCTTTATCGCTTTCGGGATTTCTGCCGGTCATAAATAAATCGTAACGAATGCCGCTGCCGATAGTGACTTTTTTAATTCCCGGATAACGTCTGATTTTTTTATATAAATCAATCAGGGCTTGATGTGAAGCATTAAGATTTTTGCAGATTTCAGGAAAAATACATGAATATTTTTTACATTTTTTGCATAATGCAAGCTCCGAGCCAGTCATTTTATACATGTTCGCTGTCGGCCCACCAACATCAGTGATGTGACCTTTGAAATCCGGCATTTTTGTAATTTGAGCGACTTCCTTTAATATTGAGTTTTCCGAACGGCTTGAAATAAATTTCCCCTGGTGAGCGGAAATTGTACAAAAACTGCAGCCCCCGAAACAACCGCGGTGAATATTTATTGAATGCTTAATCATTTCATAAGCAGGTATTATGCCCTTTTTATGGTAGCGTGGATGAGGCATGCGTGTATAAGGTAAATCATATATAGTGTCGGCTTCCCGTTCAGAAATATGAGTAAATGGGGGGTTAACAAATACTTTGAAGTCTCCGGATTCTTGTATTATTCTTTTAGAATTCCATGCATTCGATTCTTTTTCAATTCTTTTAAAATCCTCTGCAAACTTTATTTTATCGGCAAGGCAATCCTCATAGCTTGATAAATATAAATCATCCCAGTTTTTATTTTGTACTATTTTTTCATCTCTTCTGTGGATGTATGCTGTTTGAGGGATTGTTTTCAGTGATTCAAAGGGAACACCTTTTTGCATGAGGCGTATAATTTCCCTGATTGGCTGTTCACCCATACCATAAACAAGCATGTTGCATAATCAGGACGAAAGCCGGCTTTTCCGCCCGGCGTATAAGCATCGTCGGAACGTAATCGTTTATTCGCCGTGTAATGATTTACCATGGAATCCATGCTCCCTGAAGTGACTCCGAAAAATATGCGTGGCCGGCCAAGCTTTTTGAAATCACGCAAATCATCCCGCCAGTTTGGTTGCGGAACAATGGCAACATGTAATCCTTCATTTTCAAGAACTCTTCCTATAACGGATGCACCAAAAGCCGGATGGTCAATATAAGCATCGCCGGTAAATAAAATTATATCAAGCTCATCCCAATTCCGTACCAATATTTCTTTCTTGTTTGTGGGTAGCCAGTCTGACAGACAATATGCTGTTTTACGGGATTTCACCGCTTCAATAGCTTTTGACAGTTTTTGTAACTCGCTAAAAATGTGTTGATATTCTTCAACTTTAAGACTTCTTAAAAAATTTTATTACGTTTATGCTAAATGATTAATAATCAGTTCCTAAGATTGATATGAAATAAAACTACACATTTAACACTCTGAAATATTTTATTAAAACCTTACCCGGATAAACCGTATTATCAATTCTTATAGGCTTTCTCAATTGCCTTCTGAACTGCATTCAT
>JACQWN010000273.1 GCA_016209245.1 Bacteroidia bacterium | reverse complement strand
CCGCCAAGAATGTACCAATACATTTGTTCATCTCTGAAATCATAACCCCTGGCATCGGCAATCATATAACCGGTAAAACCTCCGAAGGCGGCGCCAATACCTACTGCGACCCATGGAAATTCTCCATCCGGATCCGTATATTTCAGAGGATTATTCAACGCATAGGAGTAACGATTTAGACTTTGCGTATAATCAGGTATTGGTACATAATTATCAGGACTCAGGAAGCGGCTTAATACAGGATCGTATAAGCGTGCGTTCATGTTTATCAATCCGAATTGATCCAAGTGCTCGTGCCCGGTAAAGCCGCGTGAAAGAATATTGTAAACAGGGATATTGGTATATGATCCGTCAGCCGGGTTACGCCTGTTTCCCCATGTATCGTAGCTTAACTCTTCCAATAAATTACCGGATTCATCAGTGATACCAACTATGCTGCCCAAATGGTCTTTTAATATATAGTACATTTTGCTACCTAAGTCATTAGTGATATATACTGCTGCAAGACCATCACCTGCAAAAATGTAGTATAGTTCGCGTATATCTGCCTGATTTATTTCTTTCTCATAATTCCCTGAATAATATTTTGTACTTTGTGAATGATATATATTGTTTTCATCTTTGAGAGATAATTCCGTTTTACATCTTTCGTTGTTTGGACTATAAGTAAATTGCATCATATAATCGCCTTCAGTTATATTATCTATTTTATTGGATGATGTATAGTTTGTTGTTTGTAGCTCATCAGATATTATTCCTGCACTATTATCAGTGGAGGTTGCCGCATAAGGCGAAGCGCCATTTTCTCCATAATATATCCCCCCTAAACTAAAGTTGGTAGTACCAAAATAAGATTTACAAGACAAATTTCCTTTAATATCATAGCTATAAGCGAAATCATTCGAACCGGGCAGCTTTTCATTATTTACCCATGTTAGCCTTTCATAGGGAACATAATTAAATATTTCTTTGAAGTCATACTTCAGATCGTGACGATACTCAAGATTTCCAGTATAGATATCGAATTTATATTCAACATTCTGTTCATTTCCGGTACTTATATTGCTTAAAAAACCGTAAGGATCATAATTTTTTGTTGTTTGTAAGCTATTACCACAGGTATATTGCTGTGGTTGGTTTAGCGCAGTCATTGCCCCGGCATGCCAGATATAGCCGGCAGCCCCGGTTTGCCTGACCTCGTCTAAGTATCCGTTTTCGTTATAATGCCGGTCAATACCAAAACCCGGCATTGATTCCGAAGGATAGTCTATATGTGTCGGTCTGCCGTAAGCATCATAAGTATATTTTGTCGTATAAGGCTGCCCGTCAATGGTTTCGGTTATCTGCGAAACAAGACTGTAAGAATCGTATTTGAACGATTTGGTTATTCCGCCTGTCAAACTTACCGAGGCAGGCATTCCTTTTCCGTTAGCTTCGGTGTCGTACATATAGGTTGTTTTTTCGCCGGTGCTTGTAAGGGTTTTTGTTTTGAGCCTGCCCAGCTTGTCATAAGTCATTTCATAGATACCCGATGGGCTTGATTGCCTTACCAATTCACCAAGTGAATTGTAATCATAGTCAATCGTGCCGGCGCTGGGGTCGTTCAATAAGTCCTGACGGCCATATTCATCATAAGTCATACTTATACTAACTCCCTCAGAATTAATTTCTTTAATAAGCCCTGATGAGTAATAATAATAACGTGCAGTTGAACCATAATTACTAACATAATAAAGATTTCCAAATGCATCATAGGCTTTTGATGTACTAATATATAAACCTGAAGCTGGAATATATTTAGTTACTGTTGTAGTACACGCAATATAAGTAGAATAAGAATAATCAATATCAACCTCCCCGTTAAAAGGTTTTTCTTTTTCGATACGCCCATTATTAAGATACTTATATTCAGTATATATGCCATCTTCTTCTTCAAAATGAGGTTGTATGTATTTTGTGAGCTGATTTTTTTGATTGTATTCCCATTCCGATAAAATTTTCGAGCCATTAAATCCGGTAGTTTCTTCGCGCACTTTCCTGCCTTGATTGTCATATATTTCTTTAAAAGACGGAAGGTTGCCTGTTGTAGTAGAGATGGAATAATAAGGAGGACAAGATTCGCAAACAGGATTTGTTTCTAATGACATTGTTGTTGTAACGGTCAGACCTGTCGGGAGAATTTTTTCTGTAAATCTTCCGAAACCATCGTATTTATTTATTGTTATTAATCCGTTAATATCTTTAGCCCAGGTAACTACACCAAATTTTGGATCGTATTGCGCTTGGGAAATCTGTCCAAGTGGATTTGTTTGCTTTGTTACAAACCGACCACCAGCATCATATTCAAGTAATGTACTACGTGCTTCAAAGTCACTGCCTGATACGCTAATTGTGCGTGCATTACCGAAAGCATCGTAATTATCGTATGTAGTTGTTACAGATTTAGGTTTATCAGGATCGATAATAATATTTGTTAACAATCCTGTTAAAGGGTTGTTTATATATTCAATACTTCGTATATAATTAACAGTTTCTGTGTCACGTTTTTTTGTTATTTTCATTGTTTTCATTTTAGACTGATACCATGTCCCGAATGATAAATAATCATAAGTAGTGTTTGCACGAAAACTATAAAAATTCATTATTTTCAAGGGTTTGCTGTTGATAAAATCTGAAAACTTTATGCGAATGTTAAGCAATATTGCTGTACCTTTATCGCTGTAATCGTTGTCAAGTAAAACGATCGCCTAAAATAGGGACAAAAGATTCGTT
>JACQWN010000272.1 GCA_016209245.1 Bacteroidia bacterium | reverse complement strand
CCTTTCTGTTAAAATAGTTTACAAATTCATTTTCGTTTGGTATAATACCGATTATTAATTAACTTTGCAGTTGATAAGGAATTAAAATGAATTATTCTAAAAACTGGAATTTTAAAAAAAATATAATTCAATATGTTTAATTAAAAATTTTTCAATATGGGACTTTGGGACAAACTTAAAGGCGAATTTATTGATATCGTAGAATGGCTTGATCCTTCTAATGATATTATGGTACACCGTTTTGAGCGGTATAACAATGAGATAAAAAATGGCGCCAAGCTAACCGTCAGGGAAAGCCAGGTTGCTGTTTTTATTAATGAAGGGCAAATTGCCGATGTTTTTCAACCCGGCATGTACCAGCTTACAACGCAGAACCTTCCAATCCTTGCTACTCTCAAAGGATGGAAATATGGGTTCAACAGTCCGTTTAAGGCGGAAGTGTATTTTGTCAATACAAAACAGTTTACCGACCAGAAATGGGGAACTCCAAATCCGGTTATGTTGAGAGATCCTGAATTTGGGCCTATCCGCATACGTGCAAATGGAAACTATGCATTAAAAGTAAAGGATGCTCCAACTTTTATTCGCACTGTAGTCGGAACAGATGGTAATTTTACCACTGAAGGAATTGCAAATCAATTAAGAAATATTATTGTTACTCGGTTCACGGATGCAATTGGCGAGAGTAAGATTCCTGTGCTCGATATGGCATCGAATTATGATGAATTATCCCTTTTTATTGATAAAAAGATAAAACCGGAATTTGAAGAATATGGCGTTGAGCTAATGAAATTTCTTGTTGCAAGCATAACTTTACCGCCGAATGTTGAAGAAGCGCTTGATAAACGCAGTAGCATGGGGATAATAGGCGACCTTGGGAAATACACTCAATTTCAGACTGCGGAAGCCATACATGCTGCAGCTACCAATCCTGCCGGAGGTGGTGCTACCGAAGGTATGGGAATGGGAATGGGCTTTGCCATGGCCGGGCAAATGATGAATACCATGCAGCAAGCCCAGCAGCAATCGCAACAAAAACCCCCGCAACAAGCGGGTCCGGTGCCTCCACCAATTCCAGGAGCAGTCAAATTTTATCTTGCAGTCGGCGGGCAATCGCAAGGACCTTATGATTTTACCGCTTTAAAGCAGATGGTAATGCAAAATCAATTTACCAAAGAAAGCTTGGTCTGGAAAGAGGGAATGGCTAACTGGCTGCAGGCAGGGCAAGTCGCTGAACTGAATCCGGTATTCGCGTCTGTTCCACCACCGGTTCCGCCTGTTCCGCCATCGGAATAGATTTATGCCCAAATGTTTTATATGATATGAACGAACCTATAAAAGAATTAGTAACAAATTAAAAAACTTTAAATAACTGGAAAATATTAAATGTCTTACTAAAAAAGGAGGATATAAAACAAATCATGGATAAAGCTTTTATTAAAAAAAAGAGAATTATTATATAAATTAAATATTTTTGTGATAGAAATGAAATAAAACAATGAGAGTACTTAACCCGATATATGATACTGTTTTTAAATATCTTATGGAAGATATTGAAATACCCAAAGGCCTGATTTCCGCTATTATCGGGCAAGAAATTAAAGAGCTTATTCCTGCGCCTGAGGAACAGGTTTCAGATGAATTTAAAATTAAATACGCAACACTTGAACTGCAACGATTAGATTATGTAGGAATAATTAAAACAGATAAAGATAATTCCAAGAAAGATAATTATGAAAAAGTAATGATTGAAGTTCAAAAATCACCTTTTACTCCTGAAATAGGTCGTTTTCGTGGATATCTTGCAGAAAAATATAAAAATATAAGCATATATAAAAATGATAAAGGAGAAGAAGAACAGGCATTTTTACCTATTAAAACTATATATATAATTGAAGAAACATTTAATGATAAGTTGCCGGGAATACTAAAATCAGACAGGCAATATATTGATGTATTGAAAAAAGTTGAATATAAAGGTAAAAGAGATAAATTTATAGATTTATTAACGCACGAAGCATATTTTATTCAGGTATATCTTCTTCCTTATGATATGCAAAATACAATAACAAGATTGTTGAGCATATTTACTCCATATTACAGAGATAAAGACCAAAGATATCTTAATTATCCTGAAGATGATTTGGAAAAAATAAAGCACAAATTATTCAGAAGAATAATACAGCGTTTATATTTAGCATCACAAAATTCTGATTTAAAAAGACAACTGCAATCAGCAACTGATGTGGAAAATTATATTGAGAAAATGATATCAGAAAACAAACAAAATAAACAAAAACTGGAACAGAAAAATCAACAACTGGAACAGAATAAACTGCAAATTGAACAAAATTCAGGAACTTTTAAAGAAACTCGAAAATAAATAAATTGTAAAATAATAAACAAAAAAAGGCTGTGCCCAAAAATAACAAGGGCTTGTAACCCAAAGACAAATGGAACGTTCTTTAAAATAAAATAGAAAGCGTTAATTTTTATTCTTGCACAAGAAAACTGGTAATTTTCTAATACTTGCAGGCATAATAAGTCGAGCGCTCACGCTGAAGCGTGGGCTAAACTTATTTGCAAGTATGGGTATACCAGTACCTCTTGTGCGGATACAGTTACAGTCCACGTTTTTTATTTATAAAAATTATTAACCGCCAAAGAGGACTGCAAGGCGAACTAAATTTTATTACAATGAAAAAAATTACGATTTTATTAATGCTCTCCTTAATTGGATTGAGCGGATTTTCACAGGTTAATCTTGACAGCGGACTTGTCGCAAAATATTATTTTAATGGAAATGCAGACGACGAAAGCGGAAATGGTAACAATGGAACAGTAAACGGTGCAACACTTTCTACAGATAGGTTTGGTAATATTAATAGCACTTATAGTTTTGATGGTATTGACGACTATATCGTAGTTCCTCATAGTTCATCTTTAGATTTGACAACAGCTATCACTCGTTGTGCATGGATTAGACCTACAGCATTTTATCAGGGCGAATGTCAAGGGAACAACATAATATCAAAAGGTCAGTTAAGCGAATATTGGGGTTTATATTATGGTGAAAATGATGGTAGTTGTGGTTATGCATCAAATACTAATCGTTATTTCGGTGGGTTTTTTCATGTTAATCATGGTACCCCATGGAACCTTTATAATGTACCAAATCCTATTTCAGATAACAATACTGTCCAGCAAAATCAATGACAATTCGTCGTAGGTTCTTTTGATTGGTTACATTAAAAAATTATTTATTAATGGCGTTTTAATTGATACAATATACAAAACAGGACCTCTCTGGTACAATGAATCTCCTCTTAAAATTGGTAGCGAAATAGACCATGAGCCTTGGCAATATTGGGTAACAGGTCAAATTGACGATATAAGAATTTATAACCGAGCATTGACTGACGAAGAAGTACAAGCGCTTTATCTTGAAGGACAAAGTATTTCTACTACCATTACTATTCCTGACACAATTCAAAATATGATGCAATCGGTTGAATTACCGATAAACACAACAGTTTTGGACACTTCAGACAATATTATTTCCTACCAATTTAACTTTACCTACGACAATTTAAAATTGCAGTATATTTCTAATAGTCTTACTGGAACCATAGCAGACGGCGGTTCAGTAGTCGTGAATAGTTCAACGCCAGGAAATCTTGCAATTAGTTATATGACAACAACGCCATTAAACGGTGAAGGTGCAATTTTGAACCTTCAATTTAATCCGCTTCAAATGGGAACATCGAAATTGATAATTTCGGATTTTCTCTATAACACTGATACAATTACAGACATTACAAACGGAAGTATTACTGCAATTGGTTTATATGGAGACATTGACACAAACCAACACGTACAGGCTTATGACGCTGCATTAGCTTTACAATATTCCGTTGGTCTTGACCCGCTGCCATTATCAGACCCAACGCCTTGGGAAAATTGGCGCATTATTGTCGGCGATGTTGACGGAACAGATACTATTACTGCAAATGATGCATCATTAATTTTACAACATTCCGCCGGACTGATTTCAACATTTCCGGTTGAAGGCTCAAAATCTTTAGAAAATTCGATTGCGGATATTACCATATCACAAGACAATAATGAACTTGTCTTTACCTCAACGGGTGAATTTTACGGATTAAATATT
>JACQWN010000026.1 GCA_016209245.1 Bacteroidia bacterium | reverse complement strand
AAGGTATTAAAGAGCCGGATAAAGAGCCAATCGCTTTAATGAATTGTCCGATGCTTAAATTTCTTGAGTATTTTCCCGGTGCAGAAACGTCGCGCATTATAGGATTTCCGGCTACCTGCAGAATGCTTGCACCTGCACCGAGCAGTAAAACAGTCAATAAAAATAATGTGTAATGCGAAAGTCCGAAAACCGGAATAATAAGCCCGAGCAATGCTATTATCAATCCCAACAGCAGCACTATTTTTTTCCCTTTCCTGTCTTGAAAGAGTCCCATCGGAACAGATAATATCCCGAACATAATAAAACCGATAAAAGCGATAAGCTGAGCTTCGAAGTTAGATAGTACAAACTCCTCTTTTGCCAGTCCGACAAAAGGACCTACTGCATCTCCAAAGCCCATGCACAGAAAGGCGAGAAGGATAGGAAAAAATTTATTTTTCATAAGCCTCAAGTGTAAAAATTTCTTTTAGTTAGAAAAAGATGGCGGAGCGTTTTCCGACATTGTGCCCCATTTCATGTTAGGTTTGCTGCCCATTATAAATTGAATTTCCCCACCGTTTTTTATCTCTTCAAACGGAATGTATGTATTATTCCATTTCTTTCCGTTAAGAAATACAGACTGAATATAAATGTTCATATTTGAATAATTATCCGCTTTTATAGTGAGGTCTTTACCATTGGATAAATGCATAACCGCTTTAGCGACGCAAGGACTTCCTATCACATAGTAATCGCTTGCCGGGCATACAGGGTAAAATCCCATAATATTGAAAATGTACCATGCCGACATCTGTCCGCAGTCATCATTTCCGCATAAGGAATTGGGCTTGTTACCGTATTGCGTGTTTATAATTTTATGAACAAGTTCCTGGGTTTTCCATGGTTTACCAATGTAGTTATAAAGAAATGCTATATGATGGCTTGGTTCATTTCCGTGCCAGTATTCACCTATTCTGCCTTGTATATCATCAACGCCATCGCGTTTAATATTTATGTTTGTAATAAAAAGGGAATCCAGCTTTGTATTGAATTTATCTTTTCCCATGATGTTTATCAGCCCTTTGATATCATGCGGCACATACCATGTGTATTGCCTGCTTGTTCCTTCTGTAAAATCACCCCATTGCTCGAAAAAATCAGGAGTGAATTTTTCCCGCCAGTTTCCTTTGCTGTCTTTTCCCCTCATATAACCGACTGAAGTGTCGAAAATATTTTTATATGCCATCGCCCTTTTTATAAAATATTTGTAATCGTCGTCCTTGCCAAGCGCTTTGGCCATCTCTGCTATGCAGTAATCATCAAATGCATACTCAAGCGTTTTTGATACCGCTTCATTCTCTTTGTCAAACGGCACATAACCAATTTCAGCATACATCATTACATTATCATAATCAGGATTCATGGCAGTAGTTTTAATAGCATTGTAAGCACGCAAAACATCAAAACCCTTCACTCCTTTTAAGTATGCATCTGCAATTACCGGTACCGCATGATAACCTATCATGCACCATGTTTCATTACTATTGAGCGACCATACAGGCAAGAGATGATCCGTACTCTGATCGTAATGTGCAAGCATGGAATTTATCATATCGGCGTTTCGCTCTGCCTGTATCAGATTAAATAAAGGATGTACGGCACGGTAAGTATCCCAGAGGGAGAATATAGCATAGTTTGTGAACCCCTGCGATTCATGAACCGTTTTGTCAAGACCCATGTAATTCCCGTCAATATCTTCATAAAGAGCCGGCGTAAGGAATGCGTGGTATAATGCGGTGTAAAATGTTTCCATGTCTGCTTCAGAAGCGTCAATTTCTATGCATTGGAGCTCTTTATTCCATTTATCGCGTGTCTGCTGAACAACCTTATGAAAGCCCCATCCAGGTATTTCGGCTTTTAGATTTTTCATTGCATTATCAGCACTTATAGCCGATATCCCGACTTTAACCCTGATTGCTTCATTCATTATTGTTTTGTATCTGGCAAATACCTGCAGGTTTGTGTCACAGGATTCAAATCTGCTTCTGAAACGTCTAGTGTTATATATTACAGGTTCCCCATTTTTTATGATGCCGCAGTCATCGAATTTTTTTGAGAATATAGCTGCAAAATAAACAAGCCGTTCTTTGGCCCAGCCTTTTACCTGATGATAACCGGTGACGACAGAATCATTAACGATTCTTACGCTTGACCATATTATTTTCCAGTGCAGGACATGATGCAGGTCAATCATAATATTTGCACTGTCGGTTTGAGGAAATGTGAATTGTAACATTCCAGCTCTTTCAGCGGAAGCAAGTTCAACTTTTATGTTATGTTCCGGCAATATAACGGAGTAATATCCAGGAGAAGCGGTTTCATCGTTATGAGAGAATCGTGTCCTGTATCCTGCTGTAGAACCGTCTTTTTTCCCCGGTTGAAACTTGATTTTACCGACAGAAGGAACAAACAAAAAATCTCCAAGGTCAGGAATACCGGTGCCGTTGAAATGCGTCAGAGAGAAACCAAGCATTGAGCTGTCGGAATATTCATAACCCGCTGCAGAACCCCAGTCTTCCGTATCGGTATCAGGACTTATTTGGAGCATTCCGAACGGTGCAACTGCGCCAGGAAAAGTATTTCCTTCTCCATGAGTACCTATAAGAGGTCTGACATAATCGCATAATTCTTTGTCGGCTAATTTAAGGTAAGCATCGTTTTTGGAATTATCGTTTTTAGAAATACAACCAAAAAATAAGATGCAAATTAAAAATGAGAATGTTCTTTTCATTTTTTTTAAATATTATCTTGTTGTAAAGATAATTAATTTCAACAAATATATTTTTTTTTCTAATTTTGAGACCGGTATAAAAACTCCTTTTTAGCCTGTATTATTCACAAATCATGTTAGAATATATTTCAATAGCCCCGTCCTTCATCTACATTCCAAATTTCGCAGGGAAAGAGGGCGGAGATACATTTTCCATTTTAAACCCCGCCTTAAAAGACGGGGCTATTGATATATTTCAATTAAAATTTATGAATTATTCAGGTTAGAAAAATTGTATGAATAATAAAATATTTCTTTATATATTACTTATTTGTTTCATTATCATTCAAGGATGTGTGATAAGACAAGAGATTCATTTTAATAAAAATTTTTCCGGCACTTATAAATTTACTTTCGATTACAGCAAATTATCCGCCTTCAGTAAAAAGAACGATTCTCTGAAATCGTCTGAACAGGACATAAGCAGCACATTTAAAGAAAGAGTAAAAGAACTCGAAAAAATTTCAGGATTATCAGAAATAACATATCTTGCCGAAAAGCAAGAAGGGAAAGTTTACCTTTCATACAAGTTTATAAATACCGAGGTGCTGAATGAATCATTGAAACATTCATCTTCGCTTGACATGAAAACGGGAGCCGAAGGTGCACCGTCGTTTAACCTGAAAGGGAAAAAATTATCGTATTACAGGCCTGAATTTAATTTGAATGCTGATACTTTAAAAGGAGTATTGGAAAATATGTTCAGGTATGAAT
>JACQWN010000271.1 GCA_016209245.1 Bacteroidia bacterium | reverse complement strand
TTCGTAATTCGTAAATTCGTATTTTTTTTCGTACTTCGATGGGATAATAAAGTCCATACTTAAATATTTATTAAATTTTAATAAAACATTATATTATGAAAATAAATATTCTATCCGGATGGTTCGTTTTACTGTCGGTTTTGTGTTCAGGGCAAAACTATGAAAAACAGATTGCACAAAATTACAGAAACTTTTTTGAGGAAGCTTATCAACTGTATCCTGAAATTCCTGTTGGTATGCTTGAAGCGGTTGCATATACCAATACACGCATTAATCACATTGACCCTCTTAATACAATGCCCAGTTGTGCAGGATTGCCATCAGTATTTGGTGTCATAGGGCTTGTTGAAGATGGAAAAGGTTGGTTCAGAAATAACCTGCTCACTGTGAGCGGGCTGTCCGGTTATTTACAGGAAGAAATAAAAAGCGAGCCGCGTATTAATATCCTTGCTTTTGCTTCTGCATTCTCAATTATAAAACAACAGGCAGGTATTAATTCAGGAAATCCCGGAGACTATGTCGCTATTCTCGGGACACTTAGCGAAATACATATTGACAAAAGCAATCCGGCTTCCGATTTTGCATTAAATTCATATATCTATTCCGTATTATCCTTCCTGAATAATTCTGAAAAACAGGTATTATACGGATTGCCTTCCTATAATATTAATTTAACAGAGATTTTCGGTGAAAAGAATCTGAAAGTATTAAGCGCTCACAAAGTTATTGTTAGTAATGCGGGTGTTATAAACATTAATGGCGAACAATATCAAAGCAAAGATGTAGAGGTAGCCTGTCCCGATTACAATGTTCCACATTGCAGCTGGGTTGCTTCACCTAATTACAGCTCAAGGGGCGGAACTGCAATTTCAGCGGTTGTAATGCATACCGTACAAGGTAGCTATGCCGGATGCATTTCTTGGTTTCAAAATCCCGATGCCAGCGCTTCCACTCATTATGTGGTGAGGTCAAGCGACGGCCAGCTTACACAAATGGTATATGAAGCGGATAAAGCATGGCATGTTACTACACAAAATCCATATACCGTTGGTTATGAACATGAAGGATGGGTAGATGACCCGTCGTGGTACACTCCGGCGATGTATCAGAGTTCAGCCGACCTGACACGCGATATCTGCATGGCTTATGGAATTAATACCTTACGGATGTTTTACCGGGATACGCTTGACGACGGAACAGTTCTCGATTATGGTTTGCACGTTCTTGCAGGTTCAAGCTATTGTGTCAAAATCGCCGGACATCAGCACTTCCCCGAACAAACCCATACCGATCCCGGGCCTTACTGGACATGGGATTATTATTACAAGCTTGTAAATAATAATCCTTCTGTTACTACCCTTACCTCTGAAAGTGGAACATTTTACGATTCCGGAGGCGCAGGTTCTGATTATGGTGATGATGAACGTATCCTGACACTTATTCAACCTTCGGGTGCAGAAACAATCACACTAACTTTTTCAAGCTTCAGTCTGGAAGCGAATTACGATTTTATATATATTTACGACGGTGATAATGAATTTGCTCCGCTTATCGGCAGATTTAACACGGTCAGTCCCGGAACAGTAACGTCTTCAGGAGGATCTCTTCTGATTGAATTCCGTTCCGATTGTGCAACAGTAAGCTCAGGATGGGCTGCATCATGGTCATGTACAACAATAGACAACATCGCCCCGACAACCTCGGTTATCGTCCCTTCCGGCTGGATTACCGATGATTTTACAGTGAATTTTACCGACGAGGATAACATTGGCGGTTCAGGTGTCGAAAAATCGTTCTATCAGGTAATTGATTATGACGGAAGCGACTGGCGTGCAAATGCTGGTTATGGTTTTTTTAGCGATAATTTCGACCAAGCCGCCATACATCCCGACTGGACACCAGTAACAGGCACATGGGCATTAAGCTCGGGAAACCTGGTACAATCTGACGAATCACTGACAAATACAAATATCTATGCATATCTTAACCATACATTGTCAAACAGATATCTGTATCACTGGGCGGGAGCAATGGACGGAGCAGGGACAAACCGGCGCGCCGGCTTACATTATTTTTGCGACCAGCCATCCCTTACTAACAGGGGAAATTCTTACTTCGCATGGTTCAGGTTAGATAACGATAAGGTTCAGTTGTACAAAGTTATTAACGATACATTTAATCTTGTTACAGAGGTTACATATAATTTCAATGCAGCACAATGGTATGATTATAAGGTGGTTTACGACCGCATCCTTGGCGAACATTGGGTTTATATTGATGATGCTTTGGTTCTTACATGGACCGATTCCTCTCCTTATTCCGGAGGAAATTATATTTCTTTACGCAGCGGGGATTGTATTTATTCCGTTAATAATCTTAAAGTTTACCGTTCACGTTATCCTTCGGTGATTGTTACTGTCGGGCCAGGGGAATTTATACGCTATCAGAACACAAATCCTTCAACTCCTTCAGGCAGAGTAAAATCAATTGTACAGGACGGGAATGGCAATCTATCCGCTATTGCTTGGCAGGATGTAAATATTGACTGGACGCCCCCTGCCGATATAGCATCGGTTTCCGACAGCTTACCATCAGATATTGATACGGTTTATTCAACCGCTCAATTGTCGGCATACTGGAATGCATCAGCCGATACTAATTCAGATATTGCAGAATATTTATATTGTATCGGCTCTTCTCCCGGCGCTAATGATGTAATTGTTTGGACCTCCAATGGTCTTAATACTTGGGAGACGCACTCGGGCTTGAATCTTAACTATAATATTACATATTATTTTTCAGTAAAGGCCATAAACGGTGCAGGTTTGGAATCGGCTCCAAGCACATCCGACGGGCAACTTTTGCTTAATCCTGTTCAAAATACTGTCGCCGGCTTCACTTTTTCAAATACGACAATATGTGAAGGAGAACCCCTTTATTTTACTAATACATCATTAAATTCAACTTCATGGTTATGGACATTCTCCGGAGGCAGCCCGTCGTCAAGCACTGATGAGAATCCTGTTATATACTTTGATTCAGGAAATTATAACATTGAATTGATTGCTTATGGAGTTGGCGCTCCCGATACTATTGTACAACAAATTACTATCAGTGAAATTCCTTTTCCGGTTGCGGATTTTTTTGCTGCCGATACAAATTTAAGCTTACCATTGGCAATAGCGAATTTTATTAATAGCTCAACCGATGTTTCTTCTTATTTTTGGGATTTCGGCGATGGTTCTAATTCTGCCGAAGAAAATCCTTCGCATGAATATGCTTCTGCAGGATATTTTACCGTTATCCTTATCGCATCAGGCACATCATGCGGTAATGATACTCTGATACTTTATGATTATATACATGTTTCCGAAGAAATACTACCACCATCTGCAGGATTTACATACTCACCTGCTTCAGATATTTGCGAAGGAACGCCTGTAATATTTACGAATACATCGGTGAATGCAACTTCGTTTCAGTGGTCTTTCAGCGGCGGTACACCGTCATCCAGCACAGAAACCAATCCACAGGCTTATTTCAATACAGGAACATACAATGTAGAGCTTATCGCTTTTGGAGCCGGTGGAATTGACACTGTTGAACAAAGTATTTCAGTCACTGTTTTGTCACTACCGCAGGCAAATTTTTCAGCTATTGATACAGTAATAGATTTGCCGCCAGGAAATGCCTTTTTTATTAATAATTCAACCGATGCCGATAGTTATTTATGGGCTTTTGGCGATGGCGCTACATCGAACGATCTTGCACCATGGCATAATTATTCCGATACCGGCTATTATTCAATTATGCTAATCGCATATAATAACAATTGCCCTGCCGATACATTATTCATAGAAAATTTCATCCATGTCGTTTATTTTAATTTTATTGCTTCTCTGGCAAAAAACAATTATATTTATATATATCCTAATCCGTTTTACGATATAATATATATTGAAATAACCGGACAAATCCATGGTAATATTTCATTTATTATAAAAGATATTCTTGGAAAAGAAATATTTCGTTCTGTTTTTCCGGCCAATAACAGAATTATAATTAGCGATTTATCGGGGAAATTATCACAGGGTGTTTATTATTTGCAGGTTATTACTGAATCGGTGAACACATTGCATAAATTGATAAAGGAATAATAATTTCCTAACGGATGCTAACAACAATAACTAAAGCATCTGTTAGTAAAATTAAAAAATAAAATTAAATAATTCAATAACAATAAAATAAAAATATTTTTATGCTATTATAGATGCTTTATACACCTCAAGGTGTATAAACCATCACGTTATTGCCCATTTAAAAAAACTCGTTGCGATTAACACAAATGACCGTAGATTTTATTTTTTGATACATTAATATTCCCATTCATACCCATCTTTTCTATCCTTGATAGTAAAGCCCAATCCAACCAAATCACTGCGGATTTTATCTGCTGTGGCAAAGTCCTTTTTGGCTTTGGCTTCCTGACGAAGATTAAGCAAGAGATTTACAACTTCCTTTAATAAATTATCCGATTCGGACTGCTTATTTTCTTCGGTTAAACCAAGAATATCAAAAACAAATATATGAAATAATTTTTTAAATGTTTCTAAATCTTCAGCAGATATTGATTCGGATCCGGATATTATCAGATTTATTGTTTTGACACTGTCGAACAGATGAGAAATAAGAACCGAGCTGTTAAGGTCGTCGTTCAGTGCGGCATAACATTTATCGCGGATGCTTTGTATATCAACTGTTGATTTTTCAGTTGGAATGATTTTCTCAAGCGAGTGTATCGCTTTGAATAATCTCTGAAGCCCTTTTTCAGATGCTTCAAGCGATTCATTTGAAAAATCAATAGTGCTACGGTAATGCGCCTGTAATATAAAAAACCGGATTGTCATAGGAGTGAATACTTTTTTTAGCAAGCTATGCTTCCCGGTAAAGAATTGTTCAAGGGTAATAAAATTTCCGAGCGATTTACCCATTTTTTGTCCGTTAATCGTGATAAGATTGTTATGTACCCAGTATCTGACGGCTTCTTTTCCGTTGGCAGCCTGCGATTGGGCGATTTCACATTCGTGGTGGGGGAAAAGCAAGTCAATTCCTCCGCCATGGATATCAAACACTTCACCAAGATATTTTGCACCCATAGCCGAGCATTCGATGTGCCAACCCGGAAAACCGTCGCTCCAAGGTGATGGCCAACGCATAATATGCTCAACCTCGGCTTTTTTCCATAATGCAAAATCGGCAGGATGTTTTTTTTCATCTTGTCCGTCAAGCTTGCGGATATGCCCTTCCGTCCTTTCGTCGCTCGAAAGTAAATCTTCTAAAACCCTGCCCGATAGCTTTCCATATTTATATTTTTGATTATATTTCTGAACATCAAAGTAAACCGAACCGTTTGTTACATAAGCATAACCGTTATCTAATATCTTTTGTATCATCTGTATTTGTTCAATAATATGTCCTGATGCCCGTGGCTCAATGCTTGGTCTTAAAACATTCAGCTCCTGCATTTTGTCATGGTATATGTCGGAATAAAGCTGAACTACTTCCATAGGTTCCAACTGCTCAAGCCGTGCTTTCTTTAAAATTTTGTCTTCTCCTTCATCAGCGTCGCTTTCAAGGTGGCCAACATCTGTAATATTCCTGACATACCTGACTTTAAATCCCAGATGTTTCAAATATCTGAAAAGTAAGTCAAAGGTAATTGCAGGGCGGGCATGTCCAAGATGAGGTTCGCCGTAAACTGTAGGACCGCAAACATACATTCCGATATTAGGCGGTGTGACTGGCTTAAACAGCTCTTTTTTCCTTGTTAAGCTGTTATATAAATATAGATTATGTTCGGACATTTGTGTAAAGATTATTGATTTATGCAAATTTAGAAATACAAAGATAAAGAAAAAGATAAAGAAATTGTTTTATCTATACTGTACGCTGGGTAAATTTCCGTATTTATTATTCCATCGAAGTACGAATTTGTTACGAAGTTACGAACTGCGAATTCGTACTTCGTATATTCGTATTTTGTTCGTACTTCGGTGGGATAATTGTTATAAATAAGCCGATTGTAAAATGCAGAATTTTATCCCGTTTCATGTGTAACATGTATTATTTTATAAGTATGAGATAAGCTTTAACTTTTCAGCATTTTCCGCATTAGAATAATCCACCGAAAGAATTATTTTACGGTGTTCAACATCAGAAGTCTCAAACGGGCGTTTCATCAGGAAATTAATTTCATTAATAATTTCCTCACCGGAATCTCTTATGCTGCATAATTCTTCAAGTCCGGTATTTTTAACCATTTGGCTATTGGCAATGCAATGCCGGGAACAATGCAGCGATGCCAGTAATTTCAGCTTCATCCCCGTATCCTGAAACGTATAAAGCACGGATATGTGCGCATCGGAGATTATTCTGTCCATTTCCTCATTGTCAGGATTTGGTATAAGCTTTATGTTTCCGCATTTTGCTGCTTGTTGGACAATGCTTTCATGGGGAGCTTTTCCTGCAATAATAACAGGATATTTTATTTTGTTAAAAAT
>JACQWN010000262.1 GCA_016209245.1 Bacteroidia bacterium | reverse complement strand
GGCTTTAGTTTTTATTTATGCAAAGATACAACTGTTTTCCCCTTATTAAATCTGTATTAAATTTTTTTACCCCAAAATGTACCAAACCTCGTGTTGTGCGTTCGTGCTAATGGTTACACGAAGTTCGTCAACAGAATTATGCTACAACTTTTTTTCGTGTTGTTCTTGCAGTCCTTTTAGTTAGTGCTTGTCTGTGGGAATGTTTTGCTTTATAAGCACGGATATAATTGCTAATTGCTATTTCTTCTTCTTTTGTAAGAGGTCGGCTATTGATTACAAAGTCAACCCCGTCTGGTTCTTTGATATGTTCCATTTTTCTTATGTTTTAAAGTATTTGTCAACTAATTGTTGTGCAACTTGTGTATGAATAATCATCAAATGATTTCCAAAATGATATGCGCCTAAAGTTTTTTCGTAATGCTCAATAAGTTTGGTTTTAGCTGTGAACGAAACGAAGCCATCAAAACCGTTTTGAAACGAAACTTTACAAGCAAAAGCCACTAGATTGCCAGGAACTCCATCGTAGAGTTTTTTGTGTCCAATGTTAAATGGGGCACTCTCCAACAAATTCATATAAATATAGTCTGGCTTAATGGTAAAACTCAAAAGTCCCTGAACGATATTTGGATTGTTAGTGAACTGTCACCCGAAATTGTATTTTGGATGGAGTCAATCAGTTTGTCAATGACAAAATCAAGGTGTATCGTTTTTTCTTTTTTCACCCGTCAAAGTTACGAAAAAGTTATTTGTTTTACAACTAAATTTCGAGTTTGCATGTCGTCCAGGCATGACGCACAACTATTCTTCCACTATTAATTTTTGAATTCTATCAATCTGCATCTGCTTATTTACTTCCCGCAGCTTTCGTGCTGTTTCAGTAAAGAATTGGTGAAAAGACAGGAATTTAATCTGCATCTTGTTCCAGTCATTAAAAGAACCGATTAGGTTTTGCGCTTTCAGCTCGCGGAAAAGAGCATCGGAAACAGGAATAAAATCGCTTCTTCCGAGATAGTCAAGGTCTGAATCGCAGATTATTTTTTCTAATAGATTATTAGGTTTTGGCGGAATTTTTGTAGCCATAATAAGCTCGCAGATTTTGTTAATCTGGGCTTCGGTATAATGATATTTCGGAAGAATTTCCCTGACCATTTCCGCCCCTTTCTCTTCATGGTCTTTACTTCCTTTTATATGGCCGATATCATGGAACAGCCCTGCTGTTTTAAGCAACAGCAAATCCTCGTCATTTACACTTTCGCCCCAGCCGATTAATTCGACCTGTGTGACAACGTCAATCGTATGCTTAAAATTATGGTACTCGAGATAAGGGGGAAGCTCCTTTTCAAGCCGGTCAAGCACAATTTCCTGAATATCGCCTAGCTGACGAACCAGAAATTTAATTCTGAACTTTTCATTTGGTATAATATTTTCTCCTTTATCCGATAAGTCGGCCTCGATTCCATTTACTATATAAATTTCCATATCATCCTTGTACTTGACAGGCATGATTCCATAAAAGTCGCATTTGAAAAATTCTTTCACGAGTTCATAAGTCATAACTGAGATGCATACTTTTCCGGTTTGGCTGGCCGACTGGATTCTGCTTGCAGTATTAACGGTATCGCCTTTTATATCATAAGCTACTTTCTTTGTGCCGGTAATTGAAGCTACTACCGGACCAGTATGAATGCCCATTCTTATATTCCACACCTTCTCTTTTTTGCATTGAAAGTTTTCCATAAATCGTTGCATTTCAAGAGCGGCCATAATAACATCAATTGGATTTGTACTGTTTTTTATTGGTATTCCGCCGGCACACATATAAGTATCACCGATTGTTTTTATTTTTTCTATATTGTATTTTTTGACTATTTCATCAAAATGCATCAATATCTCATCCAGTTCATCAACAACACCTTTAGTATTTTGACATTTTGAAACCTCTGAAAATCCTAGAATTTCAGCAAAAAGAACAGTAACCATCTTAAATTTCAACGCCTTGGCTTCTTCAACTTTACCGGCGCTTCCATCTGTCCGTAATGTAGCAAGCAGACTCTTGTTCTTTTCGTTCTGGACAAATAATTTTTCATTTTCCTCGGTCAATTTCCTGACTTGCTCCTGTAACGATTTGTTCTGTTTTACCAGTTCAGAAATTCTTTTTATAAGCTCTAATTCCTGTTGTTTTTCCATCGCTTCGGTCTTTGTTGATGATATTGATGATAAAGTATTCATTTTTTTGAGACTGTAAAAATATAAAATCACGGGCATTTTTCAAATGCCAATTCCTGCAAAAAATAAACAAACCTGTAATTTCTTATCTTTATACGAATATTATTTAATTTTGTTACGGAGTTATTATGATAAAATAATATTTGATTATTAAAAAAGAATTACTATTTTTAACAATCTTTTGTAACTATTTAGGTATAAACGTTATTATTCCACCGAAGTACGAAAAAAAATACGAACTTACGAATTACGAAAATGTTCGTGGTTGGCAAATTCGTAATTCGTAAGTTCGTAATAAATTCGTACTTCGTTGGGATAATATACCTATGAAATAACATTGACCTAAATAGTAACAAAAGTTTTATCAAAATTAGCAAGAGGGGTTTATACGATGAGGATAAAAGCAGATGATGAAATTATTATAAAGAAATTAATAAAACAATAACGAAATTTAACTTAATTTTGCAGCACTCAAACTAATATATATAATTAAATGAAAACAATATGAAAAGAACAATATTATTCCGGATTTACAAAGGCGAGAAATATTATATTGCCGAGGGAGTTGATGTTCCAGTTGTTACACAGGGTAAAACATTAGATCAACTTATATCAAATTTAAAAGAAGCGATTGAATTGCATTTTGAGGATAAAGATTTTTATATATAAATCGTACAAACATGAAAAACACAATTTTTCAAATATTCATTAGTATTTCCTGCCTGGTATTTTTTCTTCAGCAGGTTGATACAAGGTTATACGCTCAATGCACCCCTGATTCCGGATGTGTTGATATTGTAAATAGTGAGAATGGACCCGGTCAGATTTGTCCTGACCCTCTTCCATCCGGTACAGTAGGCATGCCTTATATACAGACGGTAACTATTATTCCTCCTTATGAGGGAGAATATGAGGGAAATACAGTCACTGTTGATAAGATTACTTTAGATGCAGTCGAAAATCTGCCACCCGGACTAAGTTATGTACAAAGTGCAACTGAAATGTTTCCATATCATTCATACTGTGTTTTAGTCAGCGGAACGCCAACGACCGCAGGAGTATATAATCTAAGTGTTAAAGTTACTCCTTATGTTACGCTTGGTCCTTATCATAATGTAGAATGTCCTCAGCAGATCGATGACTCATCGCTTGTTATAACCATACATGAAAGTAGTTCTGTTTATGATATTAACGGGGAATCATTTGAAGTGATGAATATAGCACCAAATCCATACAGAGATAAGATAACAATAAGTTACTGCACGCTTGTTTCAGAAAGAATAGAATTAAAAATTTTTGATATTCTTGGAAAGGAAATCTATTATGAAAAGAACTTTGCAATGAAAGGTAGGAACTATTCAGAATTTGACGGAAGAAATCTTAAAAGCGGAATATATATATGTTCTGTATCGAACGGAAAGGAAACGTATATAAAGCGAATTATTAAGATATAAGTGTCATCCATTTTTATTACTCGTTGAATCAATTATTCAGGTAATATTTGGGTATCATCTCAATACATGCAGGGAAATAAGGGAAAGTGAGAAAGTGAGACAATGAGAAAGTGTGCACAGTCTCACTTTCTCATTGTCTCACTTTCATACTTTCAAATCCCTTACCTGTAAATATGGAGAAGTTACATTAATACTTGATAAACTTTAATATCAGAAACATAGTGAGTATTGAATGGCGATATTACGCGGAGGTCTGATATCACCGGGCCGGGTCATATATTCCTTGTTAAAAATGTTCTGTACAATTACGGTCACTTTTGAATTTCCGGGCAACCGGTATGCCATGCGATAGTCCCAGATGACATATCCTTTATTGTTCTTTTCTCTGTAATCTTTGAATCCCGGCAGGATCATTTCCCCAAAGGGCTCTTGAAGAAATATCTCATCAATATTAACCATGCGGCTGTTAAACATGAAGCTGATACCTGCGGATAATTTTTTATAATTGAGTTCAATATCGCCTTTTGCAGAGTGATAATACCTGTACTTTAGGACATTGCTTTTTTCTCCGGTTGTATCATCTTCGAGGTTGACAGTAAGATCGATAGGATTGATATAAACATAACCGACCATTATGTTTGCCGGTAATCCTAATATTTCTCCTTTACCGGTGAGCGTAATATCAACTCCTGTGATTTGCGCCTGTCCGACATTCCTTGCCTGAAACCCGAGGTTGTATAAATGCGGTATCTCCTTAGAGGTATCTATAGGTTCATAAGTCAAAGTGTCATAAGGACCGAAGGTAAATTCCATCATATTAATATATTCGGTCCAGAAACCGGCTATATCAATATATCCGTTCCAGTTGCTTATTTTCAATCCCTGCATGATTCCCGCTTCCGCACTCCATCCGCGTTCTGGTTCAAGCCGGGGGTTCGGAAATATCCTTAAAGCGGATATTGATGCCGAAGTGTATTTCTCGGCAATTGAAGGGAAACGAAAACCCTGACCGAATGAAGCCCGTAAATAAGTATTGTCTAATAGTTGATAGTTGAGCCCTGAACGAAAAACCGGTATTACAGGAAGCTTTAAAGTATCGTCGGAAACGAGCATATTAACGTTTGACATTGTTTCTGTACTGTCAATCCTGTAATATTCGGCACGCAGCCCCAATGATAAGGAAAGATTTTTGATTTTTTTATCGAATTGAGAGAAAAAAGCGAAATTCGAACTGTAATGGTCGCCATAAAGATTAGCGTCTATTACTGAATAAGTCCCGGAAAAACCGGCAGTCCAGTTTAAAATATTGATTAAGTTTTTCTGATATTGATATTCGCCATAAAACATAGTTGCCTTATTATCTTTTTCATTATCTACTGTAAAGTCGTTTTCTGTCCTGAAATATCTTGTATTTAATGAATGCCGGTTTCCATTTCTGTCAAAATAATTTACATAAGGGTCAACATTCATACGGGTGCCTTCAAGCGGGGCTGCAGCACCTTCCATTTGTGTGTAACCACCGGTTGAATCATTTTCCCACATGAAGAAATCTTTTTTATCATTATACATAAAATTGGAATTGATTCCATAGGTCAAACCATATATTTTTTTATTCCTGTACCTTAAATTTACATTAGTCCGGGCTCGTTCTTCGTTTTCATCTTTGCGGTATCCGTCATTTGTGAAAGCATGGATTCCGGCGACCAGATCGAGACTCCCGATTTTTCTGCTGTGAAAAAAATTAGCGCCTGAAAACAATGGCTGGGTATTACCCCACCAAACTAATTCTTTCCTTTCAGGATTCATATATAAGCCGTTATACAGGGAAAATTTGGTTAGCGGTTCAGATGATGGGAAGGCGGTACGCAGATTGATTACGCCATTCAATGCCGATGAACCAAATAAAGCTGATGCAGCACCTTTAATTACCTCAATCTGAGATATATTTTCCACCGGCAGAAAATCCCATTTTACATCTCCTGCATCAGGGGCAATGATTGGAAGGTTGTCAACAAGCACCATTACCCTGCTTCCTGCTCCGAAACAATAACCACCGCCACCGCGAATGCTTGGCTGGTCATCCATGATATCAATGCCTGGCACATGATTCAGAGCATTCTCCATTGATGTAGTAATTCGGTTCTCGATTTGCTGCGGTTTAATAACTTCCATCGAAATTGTCATGTCAGAAAGCTTTTGTTCACGTTTACCGCCACTTACCACAATTTCTTTCATTACTTTTGACTCCACTTCCATGCGAATATCCATAGCGAAAGGCTGGCCTTCTGTAAGATTTATCGTGTCTGTGAAATCTTTGTACCCCATATAATAAAACCCTATAATATTGTTACCAGGTTTTGCCTTTAAGGAAAATGTTCCCTTCATATCCGTAGCTGTACCGGTTTTGTCCGATAAAATAATATTAACCCCATACAAAGGTTCTTTGTTTGCCGCATCAGTCACTTTCCCGGTAATAACGGACTTTTGGGCATAAATGAACTGAAGAATTATAAGGAATATTACTAAAAATATACAAAAAAATTTTGTCATAATTTAGAATGTATATTTTAAATAATTTGTTTTTTTTACAAAGATACAATATTATTTGAAATATTTATTTTATACTATACCCTAATTTTATAATTTCTTCTTTT
>JACQWN010000261.1 GCA_016209245.1 Bacteroidia bacterium | reverse complement strand
GTTAATCATAATTGAGAAGTTGCTTAGAGGCAGCTATGTTATTGCATTGATATTTGTGAAACCAAGCATAATGACAACTATTTAATTGCCAGCTGTGTAGTATTAAACAGCATGGGCAATTTTAGAGGAAACGGGATAAAAAGGAACAGATGAAATATATATGAGTGCAACTATAATTTTTTACATAATAATTGGAATCCTTATATTTGATTTTATCCTCGACAGGCTTCTCGATTATCTTAATTCAACAAAATGGAGCGCTGTTTTGCCGCCTCAGCTTGTTGGAATTTATGATGAGAAAGTTTACTCAAAGCAACAGGAATATGAGAAAGAAAACCACAGGTTCTCACAAATAACCGACAGCTTTCAATTCGTCCTTATCATGCTGATGTTGTTCCTTTACGGTTTTGCATGGGTTGACCAAATAGCTAAAAGTATTTCAGTGCTTCCGATTCTGAATGCTTTATTATTCTTTGGTATCCTTATGTTTGCAGCCGATTTGCTCGGCACTCCTTTTGCCGTTTACGATACATTTGTTATTGAAGAAAAATATGGTTTTAACAAGACAACCGTCAAAACTTTTATTCTTGACAAGCTGAAGGGTTGGGGGCTAGCGGTTATTATAGGCGGCGGCTTGCTATCGCTTATTATATGGTTTTATATGCTTACAGGTAAATATTTCTGGATTTATACCTGGTTCGCAATAAGTACTTTCTCTATATTTATGGCGTTATTTTATTCAACACTTATTGTTCCTTTGTTCAATAAACAGACTCCTTTACAACCTGGCGAACTGCGTGATGAAATTGAAAGTTTCAGTAAAAAAGTAAAATTTAAGCTTGACAATATATTTATGATTGACGGCTCAAAACGTTCTACAAAGGCAAACGCTTATTTCAGCGGGCTCGGCCCAAAGAAACGTATTGTTCTTTTCGATACGATGCTCAATGACCTCGAAAAGCAAGAAATTACAGCGGTTCTTGCACACGAAATCGGACATTACAAGAAGAAACATATCATTTCAGGAATTGCGGTTTCTTTAATTCATTCGGCAATTTTGTTATATATTTTTTCGCTGCTTGTTGATGCTCCTGTGTTGTCGGAAGCTCTCGGCGCGGAAAAGCCGGCTTTTCACCTCGGATTAATTACTTTTGGAGTGCTTTATTCACCTATATCTCTCATTTTAGACATTATTATGAACATTGTTTCCAGAAGAAATGAATATCAAGCCGACCGGTTTGCTTCAAATAATTATATTGCCTCAAAACTAGGCGATGCATTGAAAAAACTCTCAGTTAAAAATCTTAGTAATCTGATGCCTCATGCATGGTATGTATTTTTTCATTATTCGCATCCTACGCTGTTACAACGGCTTCAGAAGCTGACAGACACTAATTACTCAATATCTCAAAGGAATAAGGTCTTAACTTAACCGTCATGCCCCTCCCAGTCTGTCCGAATCCGGCACTGAAATTCCGTTTTAAGCCCTTACAGTTAATCTGTTCAAGAACTTCAAACACAACTTTTCTTGATTCAGACGATTTATTAAAAATAATGATTGATGTTTTATCGAAATATGTTCGTGCATAGACAAATTCGTCGGTTGTAACTTTCAATGTCAGATAATCGCCAAAAATGAGAGTGATATTTTCTTTACGAAGCTGAACCAGCTTTTTGACAGTTTCTTTTGTCCATTTTTCGTCAGGCGAAAGATTGTCGAATTTCATGGGGCGTCGGTTATCGGGGTCGCCTGCTCCGGGCATCCCTATTTCATCACCATAATAAATGACAGGAATTCCGGGAACAGTCATGATAAAAGCCGTTAATGCAGCCAATTTTTTATATCCGACAGGATTTTCAACTTTAATATTTCTGGTCCAGCCCGCTTCTTTATCGTCTTCACTAAATTTAAGCGCTTCGCCGGCATAAGAAATAAACCGCGCTATGTCGTGATTGCCTGTTATATTTCCCATTAGGTGGTGACGACCATAATAATCAAGACTTTCGTTCAACGATTGTTCAAGATTTTTAAAAGATGACGCATCAACGGCAAAGGCGGTTCTGGTATCAAAATATAAATTAAAATCGAATTGTGCGTTGAGCATGCCACTACCAACATAGCTCCCGATCAGCTCGCGGCTGCCAAATGTTTCACCAATCTGATATAATTTTTTATTTTCAGGGAGCATGATTTTATCCTTCATATTTTTTGTCAGCGAGCGCCAGAACACCTCAGGGATATGTTTTGTAGCATCATGCCGGAATCCGTCAAGCTCAAATTTTTGAATCCAATATAATGCTGAATCTGACTGGAATTTAATAACCTCGGGCTTAAACAGGTCAAATGTAGGCAGGAAAGTGTCGAACCATGTGGTAAGGCGCTGCTCATCCCAGAGCCGGAGATTTTTTCTGCCATCCGGTAAAATCAGCTCTGTTGCCCAATCAGGATGCTCTTGATATACAGGATGCTTTTCATGAACATGATTAGCTACAAAGTCGAGGATAACATTAATATTCCCGTCGTGTGCCTCATCAATAAGCGTCTGGAATTCATTATCAGTTCCAAACCGATGGTCAATTTTAATCGTTGCTATCGGCCAGTAACCATGATACCCTGAAAATTTACTGTGCGGTTCGATACATTCTACATAGCCTTCAAGGGGATTCTGAACTATAGGTGAAATCCAGAGCATATTGATGCCAATATCTGAAAAATAATCCTCACGTATTTTTTGGGTAATGCCGGCAAGATCCCCGCCATAATAATCGGCTTGTGGAGCAATATCCTTATCTTTTAACGGGTGGTCATTAGCTTGTTGCCCATTGTAAAACCTGTCAACCAAAAGAAAATATATAATCGAAGCTTCAAAATCGTCCCGTTTAAGCTCATCGGGTTTAGTAATTATATTCCGGTAAGCAAACGGGAGTAACAAATCATTTGAAATTCCTGATTCATTACATGCCAATATTCTTATATACGAGCGATGATAATATCCGGCTTCCTGCGGGATTGTAATTGTTATTTCAGCTTCCGGTTTTTCGGGCGATGATTCTTCCATCCTATAATTCTGCCAGTAAACAAAAAGAGCTGTAATTTTATTTTTAATACCGATTGTAAGCTTATCTCCTTCATACTTTTTCGTATATAATACAGGCGCCGGTTCATTTAATACCGGAGTTACTACAAGTAAAGAATTAAAGCCGCCCATGTTATTATCTACAGTTTCGGGATTTGCAGGGTCAAGCATCCAAACACCATCAACGACAAGCTGATATTGATATTTGCCAGGATTAAGCCAAAGCTCAATTTCCCAGTTTCCACTCTTGTCGCTCATATTGCCGTTTGCCGGATTCCAGTTGTTCATTTCACCTGCAATCTGAACCGATTCATATATTTTACCTTTAGATGCAAACGAAACAGTCTGTTTAATTTTTCTTGATTTTTTAACAAGAATGGAGTAAATTTCACCTCCGATCTTTACCTGCAATTCTGAAAGCCATGGAATTTCAGCTCTTGTGCAAGAAAGTACCAATTCCTTTTTATCATCGGATAATTTTGTCTGCAGTGAAGAATGACAAATAACAGAATCAATTTTTGTAACATCATTAAAATAATCGGTCAGATAAACTTTTGTTTCAACCGGATCGAGATTTACGGGTGTAGCAAGTCCGAATATTTCTGTCTTTCCATGAATTGAGAAAGACTCTATTTTTTTTCGCTTGCATGATGTAAAAGAAATCAGGAATGAGAGAAAAAAAATCACGTACTTTTTTATATAAAGGTATTTCATAATTAAAAATTTATATAATTGAAACATAAATATACTTTGTACAAAAATAATATAAATTGCTGAATTATTCAGGTTAAAATAGTGTAACCGTTCAGGGCTTTTAAATTTCATGAAATTTTAAAAAAATTGTATCTATTTAGGTATTGACGTTATTATCCCAGCGAAGTACGAAAAAAATACGAATTTACGAATTACGAAGTGAGCCACCGGTTGGCAGATTCGTAATTCGTAAGTTCGTAACAAATTCGTACTTCGGTGGGATAATCTATGATAAAAAATGAATGCCTAAATAGTTACAAAAAATTTTTATTTTTGCAATAAAAAATGATTAAATATTATTTTTATGAATGTCAGAAATCTTTACAAAACAAAACCCGGCAAGCCCCATCCATTAGGTGCAACCCCAGATAAAAAAGGCGTGAACTTTTCGGTTTTTTCACGAAATGCAACAGATATTGAATTATTGCTTTTTGACGAGCATGACGATTTGGATCCTGTTCAAATAATAGCTCTTGACCCAAAAGTCAACAAAACTTTCTTCTTCTGGCATATTTATGTTGAAGGATTGAAACCTGGTATTCATTATGCATACAGGGTTGATGGGCCTTGGGATTTATCACTTGGCCACAGATTTAATAAGCATAAAGTTTTAATTGATCCTTATAGTAGAGGGAATACAACAACTCTGTGGGATAAAGATGCCGCCTGTACGGCAGAGTCTAACCTTCATAAATCAATGAGAAGTGTTGTAATTGACACCGGCAATTACGATTGGGAAGGTGATAAGCCCCTGAACCGTCATATGTCGGAACAAATTATCTATGAGCTGCATATTGGAGGATTTACAAAATCGCCGACATCAGGAGTAAAATATCCTGGGACATTTCGCGGAGTAATCGAGAAAATTCCTTACCTTAAAGAGCTTGGTATTACTGCTGTAGAATTACTCCCCGTATTTGAATTTGACGATAAAGATATATTACGGTATGATGATAATGGCAAGCCATTATATAATTACTGGGGATACAGCACTGTGGCTTTTTTTGCTCCCGATGCAAAATATTGCGTGCTTCCGGAACAAGGGTCGCATATTAACGAATTCCGTGATATGGTAAAAGCTTTGCATAAAGCCGGAATAGAGGTTATTCTTGATATAGTATTTAATCATACGAATGAAGGCAATCATAAAGGCCCTACATATTGCTTTAAGGGTTTCGATAATAGTATTTATTATCATCTTAAGCCCGATAATCGTGAGTATTATCTTGATTATTCGGGATGTGGAAATACTGTCAATTGCAATCATCCTGTAACTGAAAAATTCATTCTTGAATGTCTTGAATTTTGGGTAAACGAGATGCATATTGACGGCTTCCGGTTCGATGAAGGCTCAATTCTTGCAAGAGGCGAAGATGGTCAACCGATGATACATCCGCCTGTTATATGGAATATTGAGCTTTCCGAAGCCCTTTTTGATACAAAAATTATTGCTGAAGCATGGGATGCAGCCGGCTTATATCAAATCGGTTATTTCCCGGGATACCGTTGGGCAGAATGGAACGGAAGATTCCGCGATGATATTCGCCGATTCGTTAAAGGAGATTATGGAATGATCGGTCAGGTTGCAAACCGTATTGCAGGAAGCTCCGATATATATATGTCAACAGGGCATCTTCCAATTAACAGCATTAATTTTATTACCTGCCACGATGGTTTTACAATGTATGACCTTGTTTCATATAATAATAAGCATAACTTGGCGAATGGGGAACAGAACCGCGATGGCGCCGATGATAATTATAGCTGGAACTGCGGCGCCGAAGGAGAGGCAAATAAGCCGGAGGTTGAAGAACTACGCGAAAGACAACTTAAAAATTTCACTGCGATATTACTTCTTTCACAGGGAGTGCCGATGCTGCTTGCCGGAGATGAAATCAAGCGGACACAACAAGGGAATAATAACGCATATTGCCAGGATAATGAGATAAGCTGGTTCGATTGGACGTTGGCAAACAAGAATAAATTCCTGTTACGCTTTTTCAGGAATATGATTAACTTCCGCAAGCAACACAGCATACTGCATCGTCCAAGATTTTTTACCGGTAATGAATTCAACGAACGGGGCTTGCCTGATATTATGTGGCACGGCTGTAATTTGAATAATCCGGGGTGGGATAATTATCATTCCAGAGTTCTTGCTTTCACTATGGGAGGTTTCGAAAACGATAAAATAGACCTGCATGTTATGTTCAATATGGATTCTCATGATTTGGATTTTGAACTGCCTGTAGTCATTGGGCGTAAGTGGTACAGGTTTGCTGATACGGCATTAAAATCGCCGGATGATATTACTGAGCCAGGTAAGGAAAAATTAGTTACAAAGAATAAATATCAGGTTATAAAGCATAGTATCGTTATATTGATATCAAGATAAGCAAGCTACTCCACCGAGGCCACCGTCATCTGATGCAGAATAGTCTTTTGTCCGCTGCATGCAAAACCAAAATGACCGTTGGCATTTAAAAGATTTTTATTCTTATACGAAATTATTTCGTTGTACATTGATGAACATGTTACCGTTTCATTCTTCGCTATCAAAAACAGAATAGTTGTAGTTGTAAAAAAATCTTCCGGAAGTGTTTCTTTTTTTAATACTTTCTCATTCTTCCCTTTAACATGTATGAGTTGAACATAGTTATCGGGCTTTGAAAAACGTAAAGCCAACTCCTCGCTTGCTGTTTTTCTGAAAATAAATTCAAACAAGCTGTTCTCATTCGGCTTATCAAACGATAAAATCAGCTTTAATGAAAAATCGGCAAGATTATATTTTGTAAATTCAGTAATCCTTTTATTTATATCCTGATTTCGCTGAACGGTTCCCGCTTCGTTAAAATACCATGGTTCAGGTTTTGTTTCATCAATAAAGCAAGCAATGTAATCATTCGCAGTTAATATATCTAATGTAAACCATTTATCGGTTATATCAATATCAAGCTCTTTTTCTTTTAAAACAAACCACCCGAAAGGTGATTTACTATGATATGCCAATTGTGCCTTATTTGATTCTTTATGAATTCTGAATAAATAAAATCCATCGTCAGTTTCACGGAATATTAAACCTGCACGGCTGTCGTCATGCTCATCTTCAATTTTAATTTTTGCCCGCATCATATAGTTGTTCAGCGAACTATCACTGAACGAAATAGCATGCAAAACACCATCGCTCTCGTATTGATGAAGAACACCGTCTTCAATATACCATGTATGTTTATCGGTGCCACCGGTATTTTGTTTCCAATTTTGTATTTTATCAGTATTTTCAAAATTTTCAAAACTAATAAGATATACCGGATTTATTAAACCTGCATTTATCTTTTGCCATAAACCTTCAGCTTTTGCCGGTATTTTGGTTGTATCACACATCGAAACGGTTATTTCATTAACAGGTATTTGTTCCGATATAATCTCTTTTCCATTGTTAATACATATATCTTTTGTCCATGTTGTATAACCGCGTTTCATAAAAGATATGTTGTGCCAGCCAAAAGTAGTCTTACAACCTTTAATTGATGCTTTTCCTATAGGAAGCCAGTCAAGAAATACTGACGAACCTTCTATGCCATTGGCTGAAAATTCAACTGTGTCGTTGTGGTGCATTGAAGTATTTTGTTCTGATATTAATGGTTTCATAAGATATGCAGGAATAGCGAAATTCATCCTGTCTTTGTCGTAGCTCATATTTATTATTCCGATTACTTTTCCATTGTTATTAATAAGAGGACCTCCGCTATTGCCGGGTTTTACAACGGCATCAACCTGTATTTGCCTGAACTGATTCATATCATCATGCCTGAGCGATGTAATAAAGCCGCTTGCTATCGTAACTTCCGGTCCACGTTGGATAATGGAAAACTCCTCGCCATAAGGATAGCCAAATACACTAACGGGTGATGATTCGACAAGCTCTGTTGAAAAATCAGCTTTCAGAAATGGGGTTTCAGCTTCTTGTTTTAAGCCGAGCAATGCTAAATCATTGGCTTTATCAGCATCAATCAGAAAGGCGTCATAGACTTTATAATCGGCAGTGCCGCTGCTACGGTAAATTTTGAGCTTATTGACAGGCGCCGGAAAAAGAATCCCATAAATTGCAACCATAGGCTGTATTACATGATAATTCGTAATAACATTACCTTTCGGGGTTATAAAAAATCCCGAGCCGGATGATTTGACTTCCTCGCCGGTAAGAATAAAATCGTGTATAACTTCAATGTAAACTGTAGCAGATTTTATTTGTCTGATTGTATCAGGCGATATGGCATAACAGGAATTAAGGATTGTGAAAAAAATCAATAATATTAATAAAATCCAAACATGTTTCATGCACTTTATTTTTTAATATTACTGACGGGGTGACTCCCAGTCACTCCGTCAGTAGTAGTCTCAACTAACAACATATTCTTTATTAATAATAACATTTGCTAACGGCCTCAACGATTGAACAACAACATGCTCCCTTTCAAGTACCTGCATCCTGTATTCGTTCTGTGGCTCCTTTCCTCTGGCTATCTGTGCTTTCTTAGTCTCGTGATAAGTAAGCTCAATAAATATTCTGATATGAATTCCTTCGGCTTTAATTGCATATAATCCATCCAGTATGAGCAGCTCAATTTCGGAAAAATCGGTTGACAATTTGTCAACCTGATCTGTAACAATATCAATGCAAGGCATTTCCGAAATATTCCCATTTTTAAAATCCTTAATATTCCGGTTCAGTGTTTCCCAGTCATATTCGGAATACCCGATACTTTCAATACCGTGTTGCTTACGCCATTCTGTGCGTTGCAGCGGATGAATCCTGTAATAATTATCGGTATGGATTATCTTAGCACTGATTTTCTTGGTTTTCAACTCCTTTGCAATACAATGGGCGAGTTCAGATTTACCGGAACCGGATTCCCCGGAAACAGCAATAAGATATTTCGGCGCTCTTTGGCAAAGTATTCTTTCGGATATTTTAGCAGCCGCTTCTCTATGCTTATCCTGTATTAATAGTACGTCTCCTAACATGGTGTAAAATTCAGATTATATATATTGCAAAGATAATATAAAAAGATATATAAATAAAATTTGGTAACTATTTAGGTATAAACGTAATTATTTCACCGAAGTACGAAAAAAATACGAACTTACGAATTACGAAAGGGTTCGTGGTTGACAAATTCGTA
>JACQWN010000260.1 GCA_016209245.1 Bacteroidia bacterium | reverse complement strand
TATATGTTGTGGGATGTTAAAAGAAACACAAATTTTATAAGTACCCAAAAAACCTTATTTTAACAACAGTGGGGGTTTTAGGGGACAAATCGTTTATAAAGGTTCAAATAAAACCGGTGGCTATTACGCTACATGCCCCTCTTGGAATTTTGGGCTTGTCCAGCACATAAATTTAACCTATTGATTTAAAACCAAGTGCCATAAGGGTTTTATGTGCGGGGCTTGGAATTTGAAATTTGGGACTTAAAAAATGGAGGCTACTTTGTAGTCGGAAATAAACTTTAAAATTATTGACTACATGAATGTTGAGCGAAGTTGAGACGCAGCCGAAATCCCGACCCTGCAGGACGAAATCCTAACCCTTCGGGAACTATTAAATGACTATCCTTACTAAATTGAGTGAATTTTTAATGGCACTACAACATTTCGGAGTTATTAAAAGAACCTGTAAAAAAAGACAATAAATTTATATAAATTATTGGATGTTAATATGAATAAATTAGCTGATAAAAAAATATTGGTACTAGGAGGTGCCGGCTTTATTGGAAGTCATTTGGTTACCGAATTATTAAAAGGACCTGTACAAAAAGTTATTATATATGATAACTTTATACGGGGAAAAATGGTGAACATTGAGCGATCACTAAAAGACGAAAGATGTAGTATTTATCCTTTGGGAGGCGATATCCGGGATGTTGATATATTGAATGAAGCAATGAAAGATGTTGATTATGTCATTCATCTCGCTGCAATGTGGCTTCTCCATTGTAAGGACTTTCCAAGAACTGCGTTCCACGTCAATATTGAAGGCACTTTCAACATTCTTGAAGCTTGTGTAAAAAACAATATTAAAAAATTCATTTATTCATCTTCCGCTTCGGTTTATGGTGATGCTATTGAGGTTCCAATGACTGAAAGCCATTCGTTTAATAATAAAAATTTCTATGGCGCCACTAAAATAGCAGGCGAAGCGATGTGTATCGCCTTTAACGACAGATATGGATTAGAAATTATCGGTTTACGCTATATGAATGTTTATGGACCCGGACAGGATCAACATGCTGTTTATAGCGGCGTTATTCCGATTATGCTTAATAAAATTAACAGGAACGAAGCCCCTGTTATTAACGGCGACGGCAGCCAGGCTTATGATTTTATATATGTCGAAGATGTTGCACGTTGTAATATTTCTGCTCTGACATCTGAAATAAAATATGGCTTTTATAATGTCGGAACTGAAGTCCAAACATCTGTTAAAGATCTATGTAATACTATTTTAGAACTTAAAAAATCCGATTTGAAAGTAACTTATATACCTTATGACCCCGATGATGCGCGGCAGTTTGTTCAAAACCGAATTGGATCAAGACAGAAAGCCGAAAAAGAACTCGGATTTAAATATTCATATTCACTTAAAGAGGGGTTGGAAAAATTAATTAAATGGCGGATTTTATCGGGAATAGATAAATTATGAAAACATGATAATACCATTAATAAAACCATTTATTACAAAGGAAGTAAAAGATAAGGTTATTGAAGTACTTGATAGCGGGTACTTAACGGAGGGAAAAGTTACAAAAGAATTGGAATCAGTCTTCCAAAAGTATATAGGGTGCAAGTATGCCATAGCAGTTACCTCATGTACTACCGGCCTTGAAGTTGCGTTGAGATGTCTTGGTATCGGACCGGGCGATGAAGTTATTGTTCCTGATTATACATATCCGGCAACAGCAGCAGTAGTTACAATTGTCGGAGCCAAGGCAGTTATTACAGATGTGTCAAAAGAAACAATGCTTATTGATTATGACTTAATTGAAGAGGCAATTACAAGTAAAACAAAAGCTATTATTCCCGTATCTCTCTTTGGAAATCCATTAGATTACGACAGATTAAACCAGATAAAGGAGAAATATAATATATATATTATCGAAGACGCTGCTTGTTCGATAGGTGCGGAATATAAAGGAACAAAAGTCGGAAACCTTGCCGATATTTCCGTATTTAGTCTGCACCCACGAAAATTTATTACCACAGGCGAAGGAGGTATTATTACAACCAATAATCAAAATTGGGCAGATTGGATGAATTCTTATAAACATTTTGGCATTATTAATGACAACGGGCGGGAAGGTATTATTTTTGAAAATATCGGGACAAATTATAAATTAAGCAATGTACTTGCAGCAATCGGTTTAATACAAATGAAACATATTGATGAACTTCTTGATAGAAGAATTCAGCTATCTGATCATTATTTTAGCCTCTTAAAAAATATTTCTGAGGCTACCGTTCCTGTTACAACGCCATCTGGAAAACACAACAGCCAATCGTTTTGTATATATATTGAAAACAGGAATACTGTGATGAAGCATTTACGCGATAAAGGGATTGAAGTCCAGATCGGTACTTATGCCTTACATAAATATAATGCTTTTAATAATAATACACAAATTGTCCTTAAATATCCCTTCAATGGCAGTAATTTTTCCTTTGAACATTGTCTAACATTACCATTGTATCATGATTTAACATTTGAACAACAAAGGATAATAGTTACAGAACTGAAAAAACTTTTTTAATTTCTATTTATGAAAATACAAGATTTATTTGAACAGGTCGTTGACATCAATGATAAAGTGATAATATTAAAAGAGAAATCCGATTATAAAAATCAACAACAGACAAACGAAATTTTTAAAGATAAATGGAAAAAGTTTGAAAATAAGAAATTTACGGATAAATTTGAAGAAATCCAAAAAAAATGGTATCTCGAATTGTATGGCTTTAAAAATGTTGACGAATTAAAAGCATTCTTAGTATCAAAGAAGGTAATTCTTGACGCTGGCTGCGGTTTAGGTTATAAGGCGGAATGGTTTGCCTCTCTTGCCCCGGAAAGTATTATAATAGGGATGGATTTCTCAGACTCAATTTATTTTGCAAGTGAAAAATATCAATACTTATCTAATTTATTTTTTGTAAAAGGTGATATTGCTGACACTAAATTGAAACCTAGTTCAATTGATTATATTAATTGTGACCAAGTTATTCACCATACGGAGAACCCGGAAGAAACATTTAGACATTTAAGCAATATATTAAATATCAATGGAGAATTTGCCTGTTATGTATATGCAAAAAAAGCATTACCAAGAGAATTACTTGATGAATATTTTCGGGAATTCTCAAAAAAGTGTAGTTTGGACGATTTATGGAAAATGTCAGAACAATTGACTGTACTTGGTAAAACCTTATCGGAACTAGGCATAACCATTGATGCTCCTGATATACCTCTTTTAGGAATAAAAGGGGGCAGATATGATTTACAAAGATTTATTTATTGGAATTTTTTAAAATGCTGCTGGAATGAAGAATTAGGATATGATATTTCAGTCGCTTCTAATTTTGACTGGTATGCACCTTCAAATGCAAAACGATATTCTGAAGAGGAATTTAAAAATTTAATAGAAATAAATTTGCTGAAAATAATTTATTTTCATAAAGAGGAAGCATGTTATAGCGGCAGATTTAAAAAGATAAATAAATAATGGTTCTATATGATTTCATATGGGTATTTAATTTTTTATAACCCCAACCCCGCACATAAATTATGTGCGGGGCTATAACTGCATACTACTCTTATATATGAAACGGGATATTAACCAGTAATTTTAATTTTCAATTAATGTGTGGTATAGTCGGAATATTTAATTTGGATGAAAGACCATTTCCATACACGCTCATTAAAAGAATGGCAAATAAATTAATACACCGCGGCCCTGATGGCGAAGGTTATTATATTAAAGATAATATCGCTTTAGGTCATAAACGTCTGGCAATAATTGATTTGTCTCCTAAAGGCGCTCAACCTATGACCTCAAAAGATGGTAAATGGGTAATCGTATTTAATGGCTGTATTTATAATTTTCTTGAATTAAAACAGGAATTAAAATCACTTGGACATGAGTTTGTTTCAACTACCGACACAGAAGTAGTCGTTGAAGGTTTAGCAGAATATGGAGTAACAATCTTTGAAAGATTAAATGGAATGTTTGCTATCGGAGCATGGAATACCGCAGAGAAAACTCTTTATCTTAGCAGAGATCGTTTTGGTGTCAAACCTCTTTACTACTGGTTTAATGGAAAAACCTTAGTCTTTTCATCTGAAATAAAAGCGATTATTGAACATCCGGAATTTAAAGTAAAACTAAATTTTTCTGCCTTAAACGAATATTTTACATTCCAAAACCTTTTTTCATTTCGAACATTATTTGATGAAATAGCAATGATTCCTCCTGCAAATACGATAAAATTTGATAAACATTCGACTAATAATGTAAAACATAATGCATGGTGGAATTATGATTTTAGTCAACCGGATGAGGCGATGTCGTTTGAAGATGCAAAAAATGAAACAAAAAGATTATTTCATCAGGCTGTGACAAGACAAATGATTGCCGATGTACCCGTCGGCTCTTATCTATCCGGTGGAATGGAGTCCGGCTCTATTACCGCTGTTGCATCGAGCCATGTTGATAGATTGTCAACTTTCACATGCGGTTTTGATATGAATGAAGTTACCGGGGTCGAAACTAATTATGATGAAAGACATTCAGCAGAATTAATGGCAAATCATTTTAAGACAGAACATTATGAACAAATAATTAATGCCGGCGATTTAAGGTGGTCCTTGCCTAAAGTAGTTTGGCATCTCGAAGACTTAAAAGTAGGAATGTGTTATCCAAATTATTATATCAGCCGTTTAGCTTCAAAATTTGTAAAAGTATGTTTGCAAGGCTCTGGCGGCGATGAATTATTTGGCGGGTATCCATGGCGTTATTACAGGATTTTTAATTCATCGAATCAACAGGAATTTTTTGAAAACTATTACAATTTCTGGCAACGACTTGTTACTGATAATGAAAAAAAAGATTTATTTACACCTTTAATCTTGCCTAAAGTAGATATTAATGAACCACAACTCATATTCAAAAGAGTATTTACCTTTAATAATAAATTATTGATGAAAATATATTAGGAGATAAAAAGAAATTATATCGTGAATTCAGGGATGGAAAAAATGTTTTACGCCAGGCAATGTCTGAATTTATTCCTGAAAAAATATTAAATCGAAATAAACAGGGCTTCTCTGCTCCGGATGAAAGCTGGTATAGGGGTGAAAACGCAAATTATGTGAAAGATTTGTTATTAGACAAAAAGACAGTTTCCTCAGAATTTATCAGCAAAGATTATATTAACAGAATTGTTGATGAACATATTATCAAAAAAATAAATCACAGATTATTAATCTGGAGTTTTATGAACTTTGAGTGGTGGTGCAGAATATTTTTAAATAATCAGAAGGAATTTTTGTGAAAACAATATTTTTAGGGTGTACTAAATTCAGTGAACAATTATTAAAGGCTTTGCTCACGAATGAAATAGAAATTAATTGCATTTTTTCTATACCTGAAAAATTTAATATTTCATATAGTAAAAATAAAGTTATAAATTATAATTATGCTGATTTAAAATCTATCGCTAATCAGAATAATATTCCATTTTATTGGGTAGACTCAAAAGATGGTATAAAAATTAAAGATTACATAGAAATAATTGAAGCCATTAACCCCGATGTTATTTTAGTATTAGGCTGGTATTATATGGTACCAAAGTCTATTCGGAATATTGCGAGATTTGGAGCTTGGGGTATCCATGCATCTTTGTTACCAAATTATGCGGGAGGAGCTCCACTTGTGTGGGCAATTATTAATGGTGAAAAAGAGACAGGTGTTACTTTATTCAGACTAGATGATGGAGTTGATGATGGTGATATAATTTCACAAAGAAAAATTTCTATTAAGAAATACGACACAATACAGGATGTCTATAAAAAAGCTATTTCAGTTTCAAAAACCATGCTAATTGAATCAATTAAGAATGCTGATAAAGTTAAATTTATGCCACAAGACAAATCCAAAATAAAAATATATCCACAAAGAAAACCTGAAGATGGTAAAATTGATTGGACATGGGATTCAAAAAGGATTAAGAATTTTATCAGAGCTCAAACAAAACCATATCCTGGTGCGTGGACGATAATCAACGACAAGAAAATTATTATTTGGGATGCAAATATAATTGATTTATGAATAATGCTGAAAAATATCTCTTTAAAGATTTTACTTTCAAAGAATACAGGGAATTACTTGAAATTGCTTCACAGAATTATATATTTAGAAATTTTACAAATTTTCAGGAAAATGAAAATTTTATCATCTGGAGGCATGATGTTGATTTCTCTTTAATAAATGCATGGGAACTTGCCAAAATTGAAAAAGAATATAATATTAAAAGCACTTTTTTTATTTTATTACATAGTGAATTTTATAACCCTCTTGAATATAATTCATATAAAATGCTCAATGAAATCAAAAATTCAGGACATGATATAGGTTTACATTTCGACAGTCATTTTTATAAAGCCGATTCTATTGAATGTATTGAAAAGTATTTA
>JACQWN010000190.1 GCA_016209245.1 Bacteroidia bacterium | reverse complement strand
TTTGCCCGTAGTGCTTACATGCTGCAGGTTGTAGTTATCGCAGAGATACAAATTTTTTTCTTTAGCAAGCGCTGCAAACGACACCTTGTGAAGAAGCCCATCGGGCGAATAGTAAACTGTTTTCACACCTTCAAGGTATTTCTCAAGCGGCTGCCATATTAATTTATACAAAGCATCGTTCGTTTTTGCGTTCGTGCCATATATGCTGTTCACTTGGTTGTAATTGTTGCCTGACGCAGCATTTAGAATTTTTAAAATCTGCCTTTCTTCGAAAAGAGGGAGCATTTCAGGGTACTTGCTGTCAGGTTTTAGAATTAGGGCGCAATAAGTGACAGTATCCATTTTTTTACCTTCCGCAAAGTGAATGAATTCAACGGCTGCTTCGCCAGGTTTGAGACTGTTTTTGACGCTTTCCCAAGTCAAGTTTTGCAGTTTATTAAAATCGCTGAATATTTGGGAATTTCGTACAAGGTCTTTTTCTATAGCATTTGCCTGCTGTTCCAATTCTTCAGGATTTTTTTCGCGTTTTGAAATTTCTGTGGAGTAAAGTTTTGAGATTTCTTTTTTCAATGTAAGCCATTTTTCGTAGTTAGAAATAAGAGCGGTGTCATTGCTGTTTAAAATGGCTGTGCGCATGGCAGTAGAAGACTTTAGCAGCAATCCTTTATTTTTTACCACATTATTAAAAGCGGTTTTAGTAATTTCAGGATTTTCTGTTTTGTATCTGAGCGAAAAAGAATAAAAACCCTCAAAAGCTCCTGTCTGTGTCTTGAAATACATTTCTTTTTCCTTCTCCGATAAAAATGCAAAGTTTTGAGCGATGTGTTCATTTATTATTTCAAGGTATTCCAGATACAAAGGTACTGCTGCAGTGAAATTGCCCATATCTTTGTTTAATTTAGCGAGATTGTTTAAGGATTGTGCATAATCTGGGTGTTTTTCGCCAAGTACTTCTTTTCGGATGTTTATTGCCTCAAGCAACAAAGGCTCTGCTTTGGCATAATTGCCAATTACATTATATAATGCGGCGAGATTGTTTAAGGATTGTGCATAATCTGGGTGTTTTTCGCCAAGTGTTTCTTTCCAGATATTCATTGCTTCAATAAACAAAGGCTCGGCTTTGAAATAATTGCCCATATTATAATATAAAACGGCGAGATTATTTAATGATGTGGCATAATCGGGGTGTTTTTCGCCAAGTGTTTCTTTCCAGATACTCATTGCTTCAATTAACAAAGGCTCTGCTTTGGAATAATTACCCATAGTGCAGTATAAATAGGCCAAATTACCTAAGGATGTGGCATAATCGGGATGTTTTTCGCTAAGGGTTTCTTTACGGATATTCATTGCCTGTGTAAACAAAGGTTCGGCTTTTGAGTAATTGCCCATATTATGATATAATAAGGCGAGATTGTTTAATGAAGTGGCATACAAGGGGTGTTTTTCGCCAAGAAATTCTTTCCATAAGTTCATTGCCTGAATATACAAAGGCTCGGCTTGGGAATAATTGCCCATAGTTCAGTATAAATAGGCGAGATTGTTTAATGATGTGGCATAATCGGGGTGTTTTTCGCCAAGGGTTTCTTTACAGATACTCATTGCCTGAATATATAAAGGTTCGGCTTGGGAATAATTGCCCATATACGAGTATAATTCGGCGAGATTGTTTAGGGATGAGGCATAATAGGGGTGTATTACGCCAAGGGCTTCTTTGTGAATGTTCAATGCCTGAATATACAAAGGTTTGGCTTTGGAATAATTGCCCATATCCATATATAATATGGCTAAATTGTTTAAGGAGCTGGCATAATCGGGGTGTTTTTCGCCCTGTACGGTTTTTCTTATTTCCTTTTCTTTTTCACCGTATTCAATGGCTTTTGAATATTTGCCGCTGTAATAGTTTATTTCTACTATAGCTTTAAGCATATTGGCATATAAGGTATCGTTTTCGCCTGTAAGTTCTTTTACGGTTTGCAGGGCTTTTTCAGCGTAGATGAGGGCGGTGTCGTAGGATTGGCGTTCCATATAAATATTCCGGATAGAATCGAGCTCCTGCCAGGTTTGGGCAAAGGAGGTGAAAGACAAAAGATAAAAGGTAAAAGATAAAAGGTAAAAAATGGGGATTAGTTTTTTCATGGTAATAGTTTTTAGACAAAGATAAAAAAATTATATATTGAAAACGGGATAAAATTGTATATAATGAAAGAAGCCGGTTTTAACTTCTAGTGCCGAAGACCTTAATTTCAGCGTATATATGAAGCATTAGTTTTTTCAATCCCGTGAGGCATAGAGCAAGCATGCTGTTGTGCACTGTTGAGATGTTAAGCTAATTGAACATGATGTCCTTCAAATTCTAATTGAAATTTCAGTTTCGCTTTCAAGGCACTGAAAACTTTAATAATAGTATTTAAAGTTACATTACCAGTCCGTTTTTCGAGACGAGAAATTTGTGATCTCTGGACACCTATCAGTTTCCCAAGATGTTCTTGGGATAAATTTTTTTCTAGTCTGGCTTTTTTAATTAATTCCCCGATTATGTCCATTTGCAACTCATATTCATAAATGTCTCGTTTTTTAGTACCAATCTTTCCGATGAATTCATCTTTGATTTCATCTAAACTATATTTTTTAATTTTTGTCTGCATATTTTTTCCCCTTCTATTTATAAGTTTCAAAATATATTTTCATAATTCGTTTTGCTTTCTCTATTTCAGATTTTGGAACTTTGTCCTCTTTCTTAATAAAACCATGTATACAAACTACCAACGTATTTATCCGATTTCTTTTGTCCCAGAATGCAAGGATTCTATATTGCATCTTTTTAACTTCTGCTCTAAATTCCCAAATATCATCTTCTAGCTTTTTAAATATTTTCGGATCATTTAATTGTCTCGCCTTGTCAATATTATAAATAAGTTTCTCTTTGGCTTTATTATCAATCTCATTAAGAAATTCCTTTGCTTCTTCCAAGAATTCTATTTCAAATTTTAAAATTATAATGCAAAGATAACAAATGTTTCATTATAAAGAAACAATCAATGAAATTTTTTTGGAATTGTAAAATCCGTGTCATCTGCCTTCGACAGACATAGTCTGCTACGGCAGACGAAGTCTGTGTTCTATTTGTATTTTTTATTCGATTAATACAAACGCCCCCCAATAATACGGATCATATTTTTCCCGCATCTCATCCTGCGTTTCGTTGAAAGCCATGCGAATATCCTTTTGTTTTAATAGTTTTGTATAAAAAGTTACCATAAACTCTTCGGTCTCTTTATCCGGCACTTGCCACAGACTCATGATTATGTATTTTACGCCTGCCATTTTAAAAGCACGCTGCAACCCGTAAACCCCTTCGCTGCCGTGGATATCGCCGAGGCCTGTTTCGCAGGCGGACATGACTACTAACTGAGTTTTGCGCATATCAAGTTGGGTTACTTCCATTGCAGTGAGTACACCGTCTTCGCCTTCACCGACGAAACGCTGGTTCCAGACGTTGTTGGCACAAGCCAGCGCCAGCCCGGAACGCATCAATGGATTTTTGTTCATATAGAAATTCCAGAAACCGTATCCTCCGGTTGTATTTCGCATAGCAATCAGGTTTTCAGCTTCTCTTCTTTTTATTGTATCCTTTATTGCTCTAAGTTTTTCCTCCGGATCGGGATAGAAAAATCCATGGGTGGCTATATGTAGAATTGCAGGTTTAAAGTTTAATATTTCGACGTCGCTCAACGTAAAAGTTTCAAGTTTAAGGTTTTGTGGAGTGGGGGTGAAAAGTTGTTTGAAATTTTCTTCAGTGGCTGCTTTTCCTGAAATATAAATGGTTCTTGTTTTATTTACTGCAAATATTTGCTCTATCTTAACTGCTTCAGTTTTTGTCCCCGGAAGGTCAGTCCATATTTTGATTTTTATTGTGTCGGCTGAATATTGAATACCTCCAAGCAAAGCCACATTAAAATTTTTTTCAAAACTCCCGCTTTCCGGAATTATCAGTTTTCCGGTGGAGCTCATTTGCTGTAATTTGTATTCATCACAAAGCAAAATATTTTTATCTTTAGCAATTACAGAAAATGAAATCTTATGAAGCAATCCGTCGGGTGAATAATAAATTGTTTTAACTCCTTTTAGCGATTTTTCCACTGGCTTCCAGATGAGCTTATAAAGTTTATCCGCTTCGCTTTGTCTGGTTCCGTAAATCCGGTCAACACGTTCTATATCGTTTTTAGAATCAGTACTCAGCAGTTCTGACAGTTGTTTTTCTTCAAACAGGGGTATCATTTCAGGCTCTTTACTGTCTGACTTTACAATGAGGGCGCAATAAGTGATTGTGTCTTTCTTTTTTTCTTCTGCAAAATGAATAAATTCAATAGCTGCTTCGCCTGATTTAAGACTGTTTTTTACACTTTCCCAAGTTAAGTTTTGCACTTTTTCAAAATCGCTGAATACCTGTGAACCTCTCACTAATTCTTTTTCTAATGCATTTGCCTGCTGCTCCAGTTCCTCCGGATTTTTTTGTCGTTTTGAAATTTCTGTAGAGTACAGTTTTGAGATTTCTTTTTTCAATGTGAGCCACTTTTCGTATTGCGAAATAAGTGCAGTGTCTTTGCTGTGTAAAATGGCTGTGCGCATGGCAGTGGAAGACTTTAGCAGCAATCCTTTATTTTTTACCACATTATTAAAAACCGTTTCGGTAATTTCAGGATTCTCTGTTTTATACATCAGCGAAAAAGAATAAAAATCTGCAAAAGTACCCGCCTGGGTTATAAAATACAATTCTTTTTCTTTTTTAGATAAAAAGCTGAAGTTTTGATAGACATTGTGGTTCATAATATTGAGACCCTCAATCAACAAAGGCTCTGCTTTCTGATAATTGCCTATTTTTTCGTATAATAATGCGAGATTATTTAAGAAAATTGCATAATCGGGGTGTTTTTCGCCAAGGACTTCTTTCCATATTTCCTTTGCCTCAATATACAAAGGCTCGGCTTTCTCGTAGTTCTCCGCTGTAACTTCCTTTGTGGAGGCGGAATTACCCGTATTAACATATAATACTGCGAGACCATTTAAGGAAATAGCATAATCGGGGTGTTTTTCGCCCAGAACTTCTTTCCAGATGCTCTTAGCTTCAATATACAAAGGCCCGGCTGCAGTATAATTGCCCATTGATTCGTATAAAGTAGCGAGATTAGTTAAAGATCTGGCATAATTGGGGTGTTTTTCGCCAAGGACTTCTTTCCATATTTCCTTTGCCTCAATATACAAAGGCTCGGCTTTCTCGTAATTGCCCATATTATAATATAATACTGCGAGATTATTTAAGGAAATTGCATAATCGGGGTGTTTTTCGCCAAGGACTTCTTTTTGGAGCTTCATAGACTCAATAAATAAAGGCTCGGCTTTCTCGTAATTGCCTATATTATAATATGATACTGCGAGACCACTTAAGGAAATAGCATAATTGGGGTGTTTTTTGCCAAGGACTTCTTTTTTAATGTTAATAGCCTCAATAAACAAAGGCTCGGCTTTATTATAATTGCCCATTTGCCAGTATAATACTGCGAGATTATTTAAGGAACTGGTATAATCGGGGTGTTTTTCGCCAAGGACTTCTTTTCGGAGCTTCATAGACTCAATATACAAAGGCTCGGCTTTCTGATAATTGCCCATTTCCATGTATAATACTGCGAGATTATTTAAGGAAATAGCATAATCGGGGTGTTTTTCGCCAAGGATTTCTTTGCCGAACTTCATAGCCTCAATATACAAAGGCTCGGCTTTCTGATAATTGCCCATTTCCTTGTATAATACTGCGAGATTATTTAAGGAAGTGGCATAATAGGGATGTTTTTCGCCAAGGACTTCTTTCCTTATGTCTTTAGCTTCGTTATACAAAGGCTCGGCTTTCTGATAATTGCTCATTACTCTGTATAATTCTGCGAGATTATTTAAGGAAGTGGCATAATCAGGGTGTTTTTCACCAAGAACTTCTTTAAAGATGCTCTTTGCCTCAAGATACAAAGGCTCTGCTGCCGGGTAATTGCCCATTTCGTAATATAATGCTGCGAGATTATTTAAGGAATTGGCATAATCGGGGTGTTTTTCGCCTTGTTTTTCTTTTCTTATTTCCTTATCTTTTAATCCATATTCAATAGCTTTTTCGTAATTGCCGAGATAATAATTAATTTCTAATATTGTGGTAAGCATATTGGCATACAGGGTATCGTTTTCGCCTGTTTTTTCTTTTACTGCCTGAAGGGCTTTTTCGGCGTAGATGAGGGCGGTGTCGTAGGATTGGCGTTCTATATAGACTTTTCTGATGGAATCGAGTTCTCTCCAGGATTGGGAAAAACTGTCTGAACCGCTGATTAAAGTGATTAAGTTGATTACGCAGATTACAAGGGGTGTTTTATGAGATTTTTTTTTTTTGTATTATTTTAAGAGTCAAAATTAGTATTAATTTTTTATTGACTTGATAAGTGATTTATATTTATGTACTCTTCTTTTTTTATTTTAATCTGCGCAATCATAAAATCTGCGTAAATCAGCGGTTCAGACAATTACTCAATCAACACAAACGCAGACCAGTAGTATGGATCATACTTATCCCGCATCTCTGCCTGTGTCTCATTAAACGCTTTGCGAATATCCTTTTGTTTCAAAAGCTTTGTGTAAAACGTTGTCATAAATTCTTCGGTTTCTTTATCTGCCACCTGCCACAGACTCATGATGATGTATTTGACACCTGCCATTTTGAAGGCGCGTTGCAGTCCGTATACGCCTTCGCTGCCTTTTATGTCGCCTAGACCTGTTTCACAGGCGGAGAGGACTACCAGTTGGGTGTTTTTCATATTCAGATTTGAAACTTCATAAGCCGTGAGAACTCCCTCGTCATTTGTTCTGCCCCAGTCTTCGTACCATACTTTGTTGGCGCCGGCAAAAACCAAACCTGAGCGCATCATAGGGTTTTTGTTTTGCACGAACATCCAGTAACCAAAACCTATTGAGCCCCGAAATTTAATGTCGCCACTCCCGACTTCATCCTTATTCTGCTTTCTCAATTTTTCAGGATCAGGATAAAAGAATCCATGCGTGGATACATGTAAAATACCCGGATGCGAACCATTTTCAGCGAACAATTCCTTGAACCTTTCTTCTTTTGCTTCTTTGCCGGAATATGATTTACAAGCAATCTTATTTGTCTTAAACTGTTTTTCTATTCTTTCTTTTTCGTTTAAAGTTCCGGACAAGTATTGCCACCCCTGCTCGCCATCGGGGTCATGTTTTACAGTGTCGGGGTTGTAGTCAATTCCACCGAATACAGTGGCGGTTAGTTTAGTCTCTGTTTTTGCTTCCTGATTAATGAGTTTTCCTGTAGTACTGACCTGATGAAGATTGTATTCATCGCAAAGCAATTTTCCTGATTCTTTTGATAAAGCAGCAAACGAAATCTTATTAAGCACACCAACAGGTGCAAAATAAACGGTGTTTATTCCTGCAAGAGCCGATTCCAAAGGTTGCCAGATTAATTGTTCCAAAGCATGACTGTTTAACCCATATAAAGAATTGATAAACCTGTAACCTGTTTCGCTTGTTTTGCCAATAATGGCTTGCAGTTCGTTTTCTTCAAACAAACGTATGGTTTGCGGTTTTTTGCTTCCATGCGTAATCAGAAGAGCACAATACGTTATCACGTCATTGCGAGGCGGCTTCCCTTCGTCATTGCGAGGCGAAGCCAAAGCAATCTCATTGTTACCGGCAGATTGCTTCGGTCTTTCCTCCCTTGTAATGACGTTTGTTGTATCTGACTGCTGCTGCCTACTGCCTACTGCCGCTTTTGATGATTCACTTTTAAAATATATAAACTCAATAGCTGCCTCACCCGGTTTAAGGGCTTTTTGAACATCTTCCCATTTGTAATCAAACAAGTTCCGGATATCGACAAATTCTGAAGATAACCGGACTAATTTTCGTTCCTGCTCATTTGTCTGTTTTTCTAATTCTGTAATTTTTTGTTCTCTGTCTTCTATTTCCGCACCCTGCATTTGCGAGATTTGGTTTCGCAATTGTTTTAATAAGAAATATGTTTTTTTACTTCCGGGTCGGAGCTGTTATACACCACATTTAACATGGCAGAAGCGCTTTTAAGCAAAAGACCTTTAAGGATAAGTTCGTTGTTATAGCAGATACCGGAAAGACTATCATTTTGCTTTGGAAAATTTATATTAAAAGAATGAATGTCGTTGAAAACATTTTTTGTTTTGTCAAGATAAAGTTCTTTTTCTTTTTCGCTGAGGATAGAAAAATTGTCCTGCAATAATTCCAAAGAGCTCATTCTTGATTTAATAAATAAAGGTACTGCTTTTTCAGGTTGAGCTGATTTGATGTAAACATTGGCTAAAGTCGGATAATACGATGCCAAACCGGCTTTGTCGCCAAGTTCTTCTTTAATTTTCAGCGAACGTTCATAATACGAGAGCGCATCGGGGTAATTGCCTTGTTCCATTGCAACATTGCCCAGATTATTTAAACATTTAGAAATTCCCGATTTGTCGCCAAGTTCTTCAGCAATTTTCAACGAACGCCCAAAATACGAAATAGCATCTAGATAATTGCCTTGCTCTGCTACAACACTGCCCAGATTATTTAAACAATCAGAAATTCCCGATTTGCCGCCAAGTTCTTCAACAATTTTCAACGAACGCTCATAATACGAAATAGCATCAGGATAATTGCCCTGATCATCTGAAACAATGCCCAGATTCATTAGACATTTAGAAATATCCAGTTTATCGCTGAGTTCTTCAAAAATTTTCAGCGAACGTTCATAATATGAAATGGCAGAAGGGTAATTGCCTTGAGAATATGCAACAATGCCCAGATTATGTAAACATATAGAAATTCCCCTTTTGTCGCCAAGTTCTTCTCTTATTTTCAACGAACGCTCATAATACGAAATTGCATCAGGATAATTGCCTTGAGAACGAGCAACAACGCCCAGATTATTTAAACATCCAGAAATTCCACTTTTGTAGCCAAGTTCTTCAAAAATTTTCAAGGAACGCTTATAATACGAAATAGCATCAGGATAATTGCCTTGATCAACTGAAACAATGCCCAGATTCATTAGACATTTAGAAATACCCAGTTTATCGCTAAGTTCTTCAAAAATTTTCAGCGATTGTTCATAATATGAAATGGCAGAAGGGTAAATGCCTTGAAAATATGCAACAATGCCAATATACCTTAAACCTTTGGCATTCAAACTTGCTTTCTTTGGAAACAGTTTTATTTTTTCAGCATTTATATTTGTGTCGGTTACCCAAGCATACCACCAGATTGCAGAATCGGGAATGGAGTATTTATATAAATCTCCAATATCAAGGCATAGTTGCATCCTTGTAGTATCGGCATCAGTTCCGTCAAGCGGTGGCAGGGTTGAGAGGATCTGTTTTAAACTGTCAATTTTCTTGTTGTCCTGTGCGTTTAAAATACAAATACTTAGAAGGATTTGTGTAATGAAGAATATTTTTTTCATAGTCAATTATTTAATTTTGTCACTAATGCACGAATATACAAATTTTTTAAGATCTAAAAAAATCATTTTAAAAATGTGAGGAATCTGTTAATAATATAACGAGAGCGTGTGTAGTGGATTATTCCACCAACACAAACGCAGCCCAATAATAGGGATCATATTTCTGTCTCATCTCCGCCTGTGTTTCATTGAATGCTCTATGTATATCTTTTTCTTTAAGTAATTTAGTATAAAAAGTCACCATGAATTCTTCGGTTTCCTTGTCCGGCACCTGCCACAAACTCATTATAATAAATTTTACGCCTGCCATTTTAAAGGCACGCTGTAATCCGTAAACTCCTTCGCTGCCGTGGATATCGCCGAGGCCCCTGCGAGCACCAAACCCGAACGCATCAGCGGATTTTTATTTTTTACAAATTGCCATAATCCAAAACCGCTTGTGCCGCCGCGAAAAGCGAGCATTGCTTCTGAAACTTCTTGTTTTATAGTATCTTCTCTTTGCTTTTCTTCCGGGACGGGATAGAAGAAGCCGTGGGTGGCGATGTGGAGAATGGAGAAGTGCTGGATGCTGGGGACTAACTGCTGGGCGCTGGGTTGCGAAGACCTGTCAGTGGTTGAAAACCCTGACAGCGTCTGATGCAAGACAGATGGCTGCGAGCCGAAAAGCCGCTTAAAGGATTCTTCGGTAGCATTTTTACCTGAGTACAAAGCGACAGGAACCTTCCTGCTTTCGAATTTGTTTTTTATTCCTTCTGCCTCAGTAAGAGTTCCCGACAAGTATGGCCAAAGCTTATGAGTGGTCGTGTCGGTGGAATATTCAATCCCACCAAAGATGCCGGCGGTAAGTACAGCCCCACCCCGGCCATCCCCAAAGGGGAGGGAGCTACTTTCTGACATTGCCACTTTGCCCGTAGTGCTTACATGCTGCAGGTTGTAGTTATCGCAGAGATACAAATTTTTTTCTTTAGCAAGCGCTGCAAACGAAACCTTGTGCAAAAGCCCGTCAGGCGAATAGTAAACCGTTTTCACTCCTTCGAGGTATTTTTCAAGCGGTTGCCATATCAGTTTGTATAGCGTATCGTTCGTTTTTGCGTTTGTGCCGTATATGCTGTTCACCTGATTATAATTGTTACCTGACGAAGCATTAAGAATTTCCAAAATCTGTTTTTCTTCAAAGAGCTTTATCATTTCAGGATACTTGCTATCCGGTTTTACAATGAGGGCGCAATAAAGAACGGTATCCGACTGCCTCCTGCTACTGCCTCCTGCCACTTTTGATGATTCACTTTTAAACCGTATAAATTCAATCGCCACCTCTCCAGCTTTAAGACCGTTTTTCACGCTCTCCCAGTTAAGATTTTGCAGTTTTTCAAAATCACTGAATACCGTAGAGCCCCGTACTAAATCTTTTTCAAGAGCATTTGCTTCCTGCTCCAATTTTTCCGGGTCTCTTGTGCGTTTACTAATTTCCGTGGAGTATAGTTTTGAGATTTCTTTTTTCAATGCAATCCACTTTTCGTATTGCGAAATAAGTGCAGTGTCATTGCTGTTTAAAATGGCTGTGCGCATGGCAGTAGAAGACTTTAGCAGCAATCCTTTATTTTTCACAACATTATTAAATACCGTTCCGGTAATTTCAGGATTCTCTGTTTTATACCTCAGCGAAAAAGAATAAAAACCTGCAAAAGTTCCTGCCTGAGTTTTGAAATACAGTTCTTTTTCATTTTCCGATAAAAATGCAAAGTTTTGTTTAATAGCGCTGTTTATTACTTCAAGCCCCTCCAGATACAAAGGCCCGGCAGCAGGGTAATTGCCCATATCTTTGTATAGTGAAGCGAGATTGTTTAATAATGTGGCATAAGAGGGGTGTTTTTCGCCCAGAACTTTTTTACGGAGCTTCTTTGCCTCAAGATACAAAGGCTCGGCTGCAGCGTATTTATCCGCCATATCCTTTTCGGAGGAGGCGGAATTGCCCATTGCCTGGTATAAATGTGCGAGATTGTTTAAGGAATATGCATAATCAGGGTGTTTTTCACCAAGAACTTCTTTTCTGATGTTTTTTGCCTCAAGATACAAAGGTTCTGCTGCAGGATAATTGCTTATTGCCTGGTATAATGCAGCGAGATTGTTTAAGGATGTTGCATAATCAGGGTGTTTTTCGCCAAGAACTTCTTTTCTGATGTTCTTTGCCTCAAGCAACAAAGGCTCGGCTGCAGGGTAATTGCCCATTGCTTGGTATAATCCGGCGAGATTGTTTAAGGATGTTGCATAATCAGGGTGTTTTTCGTCAAGAATTTCTTTATGGATTTTTTTTGCATCAAGAAGGAAAGGCTCGGCAGCAGGGTAATTGCCCATTGCATAGTAT
>JACQWN010000189.1:7338-9462 GCA_016209245.1 Bacteroidia bacterium | reverse complement strand
TTGACGAAAGAAGAAATAAAAATTGTGGAAAAAGAATGACTTTTAAAAAAATGATAAAACATACCGAAGTCCATAAACAGAAAAATCTTCAAAAACTGATTGCTCTGCCTTTTGAAAAACTATATGAGCTTGAAAAGTATTATTACGATTGGTATAAGGGCGCAGAAGAAGCCGGTTATACAGAAAGTGCTCGGGTAAACTCTTTACACTTCAAAACTGTTTGTGATGCAATTGAAATTAAAAGGGGAAATGAAGAAGAAATATGGGATTATTTAACTTGAATTTTAAAAACAAGATTTTTTATTGCGAAAACAAAATAAACGAAATCGTTTATCACCTCTACGAATTAACAGAAGAAGAAATAAAAATTGTGGAGGGGAAATAAAAAATGGTTGAAACCATTATTAGGCAAAAATGCAATAAATGCAAATTGTTAAAACCTTTATCGGAATATTATAAGCAAAAAACAACAAAAAATAAATTAAATTTTTATTGCAAGGATTGCGAAAGAAAGAGATTTAAATTATGGTATGAAAAAAATAAAGAAAAAGTAATAGAAAAACAGAAAATTTACTATCTTAAAAACGAGAAAAAAATTTATAAAAAGAAGAGGTTATGGTATGAAAAAAATAAAGAAAAAATGAAAGAATATCAAAAAGAATATCGTGAAAAACACAAAGAATATTTTAAAAAATATAATAAAATTTATCGTAATAAAATAAAGAAACTATGAAAAGTGTTCTCTGCCTTCGACAGACATAGTCAGCTACGGCAGACGACGTCTGTATCTCGGTGGTGAAAAATAACAATTAATTTTATAATATTATGAATTCAAAAAAAATACTTTATGCCGTTGTAATATTGATAAATATCCAGCGGCTATTTTCGCAGGAATTGTATGATATAAATACAATACGCACATTATATCTGAATTTTTATGACCCCAATTGGGAATATATTCTTGATTCACTCAAAGATGACGATAGTGATGAAAGGGTGCTGGCAGATCTGATTGTTGATGATATTTATTACGATAGCGTCGGTGTAAGATTCAAGGGAAACAGCTCTTATAACTTTACGCAGGAAGGAGATAAACGCCCTATGAATATTAAGCTCGACTTTATAAAAAATTATGACCTGTATGGTTATAATACATTGAAGATCGCGAATATGTTTAAGGATCCGACATGCGTAAGGGAAGTTATGTCTTACGAGATGCTTCAGAATTATATGCCTGCCCCGCAATCGAACTACATTAAATTATATACCGGCAGTGATTATCGCGGATTATATACGAGCATTCAGGATGTTGATAATGATTTTCTCGACTTGAATTATGGTTCCAACGATTATAGCTTTTTTAAATGCGACCCGATAACAATTACGGGAACGCCCGAACCTCCCCCTCCAGGTTGTCCGCCCGTGCAAGGAATTTCATCTCCATTGATTTATATGGGCGAAGATACTGCCTGCTATAAACAATCGTACGATATTCAATCGGATAGCGAGGAAGGCTGGGTCAGACTTCTTGATCTTATCCGGCAATTAAACCTTGCACCAAACCTTGTCAGCCAGAATCTTGATGTTGACAGGGCGCTGTGGATGCTCGTTTTTAACAATATTTTCGTAAATATGGACAGCTATACAGGTTCAGGCCATAACTATTATATTTATGAAAATGAATATGGCAGATTTAATGTAATGATATGGGATTTGAACGAAAATATGGGCGTCTTCACTATGAATTTAACTGTTCAGCAGATGCAGACTATGTCAACATTATACGGACAAAATGACAGTCTCCGGCCGCTTATAAAAAAACTTATGAGCATCCCTGAAATCAAGAAAAAATATTATGCTCATTACCGCACAATGTACAACGAACTTGTCGCTAACGATTATTATAAAACACGAGCCAATCAGCTCCGGACAATGCTCGATACGATTGTCCAGAACGACCCTCAGTTTCTTTATACTTATAATGATTTCCTGAACTCAATGAATCAAAATATTGGCAATATTGTTGGACTTAATGTGCTGATGGATGCACGTAAAAACCATTTATCCACACATCCGGTTCTTTCGTTGCAAGGACCGGACATCTCAAATATTCAATATTCGCCG
>JACQWN010000189.1:3407-7325 GCA_016209245.1 Bacteroidia bacterium | reverse complement strand
ATGGGAATAACTGTCAGTTGCATTTTAAAACTAACCGCTACGAACCGTTTTATAAGGTACAAATGTTTGACGATGGACTACATCATGACGGGCTTTCAGCCGACGGGCAATTTGGCGCTTCGATTCCACCTCAAGCTCCTGCAACAACAGTTTTCTATTATATATATGCTGATAATCCGGATGCCGGAAAATTTTCACCCGAAAGGGCGGAATACGAATATCATTCATATCAGGTACAAGGTATCGTTCTAAATCAGAATGACCTGGTGATAAATGAACTGCTCGCTTCAAACAGCACGGTGCATTCCGACCCGAATAATGAATATGACGACTGGATTGAATTGTATAATAACACAATGAGCGATATTCCATTAAATGGAATGTATCTGAGCGATGATTCACTTGAACCGTACAAGTGGGCATTTCCGGATACTTTTATCAATGGCTATGATTTTCTCATAATCTGGGCTGATAATGATTTGGAACAGCCTAGCCTGCATGCAGGTTTTAAATTGTCCGGTTCAGGCGAGCAGTTGTACTTATATAATTCAAACGGCGATTTGTTGGACAGTGTCATTTTTCCCCAGCAGGTTACAGATATAACTTATGGAAGATATCCCAACGGAACAGGAAGCTTTCAGTCACTAATACCGACTTTTCAGGCAAACAATATGCCTCTTGCCGTTAGTGAAAGAAATAAAGGTGAACATATATTTATATATCCTAATCCTGCCAATAAAATAGTTTTTTTGAAATTTACCAACGTTCAACAAAATAATTATATTGAGCTTTATGATATGCTTTACCGTAAAATTTCGGAATATAAAATTGACGGACTGGCTCCAACACTTTGTATCCCTGCTTCGAATTTGGAAAATGGAGTTTATTTTATTAAAGGTGGAAATTTTACCGCTAAATTAATTATTCAACGCTAACGGTTCTAAAGGCTTCTAACCACAATTATTTCTGTCATTTAATAACTGTTTTATTCAAAAACTGAAATACACAGAAGCAAAGATACAAAATTAGCTTAAAAAGAAAATTTTACAATTAATCAAATTTAAGTATATTTGCAAAAAAATATTTATGAAATCATTTTTAATTTTTATTTTACTATCTATTTGCATTTCATCTATCGCTCAGCATGAAGTTCCTTTTACATTGGAAGATCGTGACCGGTTAATGCGTCTTGAAGTAATGATGAAAGAGCGTTTTGAAAGCATTGAAAATTATATGAAAATTAAATTTGAGAGCATTGACAGACGTTTTGAGAGCCTCGACAGACGTTTTGAGAGTATTGACAGACGCTTTGAGAGTATTGACAAGCGCTTTGAGAGCCTCGAAAATATTATGCTCTGGGGTTTTGGTGTAGTTTTTAGCCTAGCGCTTTTTACATTAGGTTATTTAATTTGGGACCGACGAACTGCATTGAATCCTTTACGTGAAAAGACTTATGAAATAAAGGAAAAAACTAATGCAATTGAAAGCGAAAAAAATTTAATTTTCAAGATATTTAAAGAATTTGCAACAAAAGAGCCAAAATTTGCAGAGGTTTTAAAAACTTATGGATTGTTATAATATATCTGAATGATTACATTAGAACAAATAAAAGCCCTGAACCAAAGGGAAGCTGCCCTTAGGAGGTATCTTTGACATTGATGTCAAGAAGCAAAAAATTGCAGAGGAAGAAAAGCTCACCCAACAGCCGGATTTCTGGAAAGACCCAAAAGAAGCCGAAAAGAAGCTTAAACAAATTTCCGAGCTTAAAAGCTGGACAAAAGCGTATGACACTATTTTTTCAAGTTTAGAAGATTTGCAGGTGATATATGATTTCTGCAAGGATGGGGAAGCAACGGAGAGCGAACTGGATGAGCAATATAATATTACATTAAAGTATATTGAAGATCTTGAGATGCGGAATATGCTCCGTAAACAAGAGGATAAGCTTGGAGCGCTGCTGAAGATTAATGCCGGAGCCGGCGGTACTGAAAGTCTTGATTGGGCTCAGATGTTAATGAGAATGTATATCCGGTGGGGCGAGCAAAATAATTATAAGGTTAGAGAAATTTATTATTTGGCAGGCGAGGAAGCCGGGCTAAAAACCGTTACTTTAGAGTTTACGGGTGATTATGCTTATGGTTATCTCAAAGGAGAAAATGGCGTTCACCGCCTTGTAAGAATTTCCCCGTTTAATGCACAAGGTAAGCGACAAACCAGTTTCGCTTCTGTTTTTGTATCCCCGGCTATTGACGAAACCATTGAAATTGAAATAATACCGTCGGAAATTGTTGTCGAGACTTATCGTTCCAGCGGGGCAGGAGGACAAAATGTAAATAAGGTTGAAACAGCAGTAAGAATAAGACATATTCCAACAGGAATAATTGTCGAAAATCAGGAAACCCGCTCCCAATTGAAAAACCGTGAGAACGCAATGAGGATTTTAAAATCGCATTTGTATGAGCTTGAATTAAGAAAGCGACAGGAAGAGAAAGCTAAAATCGAAGGACAAAAAAAGAAAATTGAATGGGGCTCGCAAATCCGCAATTATGTGCTGCAGCCATATAAACTTGCAAAAGACCTGCGCACCGGCTATGAAACTTCAAATGTTTTCGGCGTTCTCGACGGCGACCTGAATGCTTTTATCAAAGCATATCTGATGGAATTTGGTAAAATGTAGATTTATGAAATACAATCCGATATATCATGAGACATTCAGAAAGGGCTTATTTAAAGAAAAGATTTTTCAGTTAAACAGGTTGCTTGAATCATGTACGCTTTGTCCGCGTAAGTGCAGGATTAACCGATTTATAGACGAGAAGGGGGTATGTAAAACAGGAAGATATGCATATGTATCAAGCTATTCTCCTCATTTCGGGGAAGAAAGCGTTTTAGTAGGCAGATATGGTTCGGGTACGATTTTTTTTACACATTGCAACCTTTTTTGCAGTTTTTGTCAGAATTATGATATCAGTCATCTTGGAAGCGGAACCGAAGTATCACCGCGTAAGCTTACGGCGATAATGTTGCAGCTTCAGAATATGGGATGTCATAATATCAATTTTGTAACTCCTACACATGTAATTCCACAAATATTAGAGGCATTGGAAATCGCCGTTGAAAAAGGGCTTGATATTCCTTTAGTTTACAATTCAGGCGGTTATGATTCTGAAGAAACGTTAAGAATATTGGATGGAGTAATTGACATATATATGCCTGATTTTAAATTCTGGGATTCCGGTATTACGCAGACGACTTGTAATGCTCCCGATTATTGCGAGGTTGCCTGTATGGCGGTTAAGGAAATGCACCGCCAAGTAGGAGATCTCCGGATTTCAGGGGAAGGAATTGCTGAACGTGGCTTGCTTATCCGCCATCTGGTATTGCCGGAAAGATTAGCCGGAACAAGAGAGGTGATGCGATTTATCGCTAATGAAATTTCTGCGAACACTTATGTCAATATCATGGACCAATACAGGCCGTGCTGGAAATCGTCAGAGACTCCGGAATTATCCAGGGCAATTACCGGCAAGGAATATGCTGAAGCTTTGGAAATAGCCGGAGAAGAAGGGCTTTACCGGTTGAATGAATAAACATGGATTTCAGAGAAACGTCATATATTTAAAAACATCTTTTGCTTCTGCAAAAAATATTATTTTTAGCACCTCTAACCTGATTAATTCATATATTTTAACTAGATTTATGAATAATGCAGGTTAACTATTATTAAATACTTAATACTTAAAATAATGGAATACAGAATAGAAAAAGACACTATGGGCGAAGTAAAAGTCCCTGCAGATAAATACTGGGGAGCCCAGACACAACGTTCAAAAGAGAATTTCAAAATCGGTGGCCACAGGATGCCTGATGAAATTATCAGTGCCTTTGCTGTTTTGAAAAAGGCAGCGGCGTTAGTTA
>JACQWN010000189.1:0-3376 GCA_016209245.1 Bacteroidia bacterium | reverse complement strand
TGGTTGTCTGGCAGACCGGCTCCGGCACACAGTCGAATATGAACCTGAATGAGGTAATTGCCAACAGGGCGCATGTTTTAAACGGCGGGAAGCTCGATGATACCAAAAAAGTGCTTCATCCCAACGATGATGTCAATAAATCGCAATCGTCGAACGATACATTTCCGACAGCGATGAACATAGCGGCCTATAAGATGATTACAGAAATCACTATTCCGGGAATTGAGAAGCTTCTTCATACACTGGAGCAAAAATCGGCTGCCTTTATGAGTATTGTAAAAATTGGCCGGACACACTGGATGGATGCTACTCCGCTTACACTGGGGCAGGAATTTTCAGGTTATGTTTCCCAGATTCAGCACGGCCTGCAGGCATTAAAAAACACCCTGCCGCACTTATCTGAACTTGCACTTGGAGGCACTGCCGTCGGTACGGGGATTAATGCACCAAAGGGATATGCCGAAAAAGTAGCTGTAAAAATCGCACAACTTACAGGATTGCCTTTTGTTACAGCAAAAAACAAGTACGAATCGCTTTCAGCTCACGATGCTATGGTTGAGACGTCGGGCGCTCTGAAAACAATAGCAGTCAGCTTGATTAAAATAGTTAACGATATCCGTGTATTAGCTTCCGGACCTCGAAGCGGAATAGGCGAAATCATTATTCCGGAAAACGAACCCGGCTCTTCAATTATGCCAGGAAAAGTCAATCCGACCCAATGTGAAGCTCTGACAATGGTTTGTGCACAGATAATAGGGAATGATGCAGCTATTTCAGTAGGAAATATGCACGGGCATTTCCAGCTTAATGTTTTTAAGCCCGTAATAATCTTCAATTTATTAATGTCGGCAAGATTGCTGGGCGATGCCTGTGTTTCATTTAACGATAATTGTGCAGTCGGCATTGAGCCAAATTATCCTGTTCTTGAAAAAAATCTCGAAAATTCATTAATGTTGGTAACAGCTCTGAATCCGCATATCGGTTATGAAAATGCTGCAAAAATTGCAAAGAAAGCGCATAAGGAAAATAAAACGTTACGTCAGGCGGCTATGGAGCTCGGATTAGTTACCGATGAACAATTTACACAATGGGTTGATCCGAAAAAGATGATTGGAAATTTTTAAAAATAAGATACTAAAGTAACAAAAAAATTTTTTTACTTTTTATTTATTTTTTTATTAACTTTGTAGTTCATATTAATAATGAATTATGGAAAATAATTTTATCTGCCCAAAATGTAACGGTTATTTGAATGTAGCCGATCATATTGTTTTTTCTACCAAGGCAAAGAATGGGAGCCACGGCTTGATTTTTCTTAGCCCGAAAGTAGGCGATTATACCGTCGAAAAGCATATATCTTATAATTATAGTCCCGGAGAACAATTATTTTTTTATTGTCCATTATGCCGGGCAGATCTTACCGCACCCGAAGTAAATAAAAATCTTGCAAAGGTTTTTATGATAGACAGCAACAACAAAAAACATGCGATTCTATTTTCAATGATTGCCGGTGAAAAATGCACATATAAGCTTAGTGAGGATGAAGTCGAATCGTTCGGCGATTCCGCTAATGTTTATCTTAACTTTATCAATTTAAGCATGCACAGATAAAATATTATCTGCCGGTTGAGGCGGCCGCCATTTGAAAGTTATAAATTAGTACAGAAGGGTATAGAGGAAATAAGGTATAGAGGAAATAGGGAAATTTCATACTCCATATACCTTATATCCATATACCTTTTTGATTATGATGAGGAGACTTAAAAATGTTTTATTTTGAAGTATTTGAAGCATTATACCGGGAAAGAATAAAATACTTGCTTGTCGGCGGTCTCGCAGTAAATCTGCACGGCGTGCCCAGAGTTACTTATGACATTGATATTATTATTTTAACAGATAGGGATAATATTTTGAAATTAAATAATACTTTATTGAATTTGGGTTATATTCCCCGCCTCCCAGTTAATCCTAACGATATGGCAAATGAAAAAATACTAAACGATTGGATTGAAAACCGTAATATGAAAGCTTTCAGTTTTTATAATGTGAAAGAAAACCGTAAAATAATTGATATTGTTATTGAACATCCGCTTGATTTCACCAAAGCATTTCAGCATAAGGTATTAAAAAAAGTAGATGATGTTGAAATTTATGTGGCTTCTATAGATGATATGATTTCAATGAAAAAAGTAAGCAATAGACCCAAAGATATTAACGATATGGAAATGCTTATGGAAGTAAAAAAAATATTAGAGTCAAAAAAATGATGAATAAAGGATTTCATTATACCTTAGAAAAAGAAGATATCTTAAATTATATGAAGTTTTCAACTATTGAAAAGTTAACTTGGTTGGAAGAAATTACCCTATTTACCGAGAAGACATTAACACCAAAAGAAAAAGATATAAGAGAATATTTTAGAAATAATGTAACTTTTACCCCGTGCATAGAATAAATCCATTGGCTATTATCTTCTGCTAAAAAATAAATAACGAAAGTAACTAAAGATAGTCTTTATTATTTTCATTTTTGATTTGCCTTTTCTTCTGTCCGATTTTAAAATCATAGGAACTTCAATAATATTTGCATCCGATTTAATGGCTTTTATTAATATTTCGAGCATACAAATAAAACCATTTTCTTTAATAATTTCAGGCCACCGGCTCTTTATCTTTATTAAAAGATCTATATGGTAAACGCGATAAAATGAACTTAGAGTCTGCACTTTAATATTGAAAAAGAGCCTGAAGAACATATTTGCAATAAAGGAAATAAAAATTCTTAAAAAGGTTGTTTTGGTGAAACCCCCGCCCTGTGCATATACTGATGCCAAAACCAGATCATAGCCAAGTTTTGAAATAGTAATCATATTGGGCAGTATTAATAAATCCGATGTATTATCACCTTCTAAAGTAACAACCAGATTATTTTGGTTATTTGAATGTTTAAGTATCCAGTCGAATCCTTTATTAAAGGAATCTCCAGGACCGATGTTTTTATTTTTTTGAATTATATGATAAGCGGCGCAGTCAAAATATTTTTTTAGCAACTCTATTGTGTTGTCAGATGAAAAATCATCAACAAATACATAGTATTTATTTTCCTCAGTAAGAACATTTTTCAGATTTTCCGACAGCAAATAAATGTTTTCCGACTCATTATAAACAGGTATAAGAAAATATATTGTCATTGATATACTATAAAAATTGCTAAATTGCGATGCATTGAGCTTGTCGAAATATTAAATTGCTAAATTGTTAAATTGTTAAATTGCTAAAGTGCGATGCATTGAGCTTGTCGAAATGTTAAATTGCTAAATTGCTAAATTGTTAAATTGTTAAATTGCTAAATTGTTAATTTGTTAAATTGCTAAATT
>JACQWN010000188.1 GCA_016209245.1 Bacteroidia bacterium | reverse complement strand
TATCTTTGCGAGTGAGTACTTACTATTATCTTAAAATCATGAAAAATTTTTTTTGCATTAACAAAAAAAGAGTTAAGCTGCCTGCTTTTTCTCTTACCGAACTATTAGTGGTTCTCGTAATTATCGGTATTCTTGTGCTGCTCGCTTTGCCGGTTCTGATGCCGCTGATTTCCAAAGCTAAAAGCACCGAAGCGCAAATCCAGCTTAATCACCTTTATACACTTGAAAAGAGCTATTTTTATATGTATTCAAAATACTCGGCTTCATTCGACGATATCGGTTATGAACATGCAAAATCAGTTACCGGGGGAGGTAATGCAAATTATAAAATTGAGATTGTAGAAGCAAGCCCCAATACCTTTAAAGCAAAAGCTACAGCTATTGTTGATTTTGACGGAGACGGAGCTTTTAATGTATGGGAAATTGATAATGAACAGAAACTTGTTGAGATAACGAAAGATTAAGTATCATCTCAATACATGCAGGGAAATAAGGGAAATAAGGGAAAGTGAGAAAGTGAGATAATGAGAAAGTGTGCACAGTCTCACTTTCTCATTGTCTCACTTTCATACTTTCAAATCCCTTACCTGTAAATATGGAGAAGTTACAAGATTAACACATAAACACATGAACACATAAACACATAAACACATGAACACATGACCACATTAATATTCGAAATACTCATAATCCACTTTCTCCTGCTTATAGCATATCAGGATTTTAAATACAGAGCTGTTTCATGGTTCCTGTTGCCAGTGCTGTTCGTAACTGTCGCTGTCAGGGCTTTTTCATGCATGGAACTATCACAAGTAGCGCTTGGATTTGCTATAAATGCAGGAGTGATAACCTTCCAGCTTATTATTCTTACCGCATGGTTTTCCCTGAAAGAGCGCAAACAGGTCAACATCTTTAACAGGTTCATTGGCCTTGGCGATATACTTTTTTTTTTTTTTTTTTGCCTCATGTTTTCACCTGTTAATTTTGTGCTTTTAATGACGGGTGCTATGTCGCTTATTTTGCTTGTCTTTGGTAGTCGCCTGCTGCTATCAGGGCATACAAACAAACAAATCCCGCTTGCCGGCGCATTTTCGATAATCATAATCGTTTTAATAATAATACAAATATTCATTCAAGAAATTGATTTTTATGACGATAGTAAGATATTGAAACTTTGTTTTTATATATGAATGAGCACATGAACACATGAACACATGAACACATGAACACATAAACACATTAACACATTTTATGCAAGACAACGAGCATATTCAAATATCCACCGACTTACAACAGTTAATCACTACCGAGCAGGCATGGCATTATCACATTGTGCCTAAATTATTTAAAGATTCGACAATAGAATTTTTTATTGACCAGGAATACTTTTCAGAAAAAGCTGTTGACACTCTTGAGCTATTGCTTGATAAAAAAGTCGTTCTTGAACCGGTATCCTCCGGTTTATTAAGTAAAACTCTTGGAAGGTATTACCGGAAAACCAATAAGCAGGAAAAACGCACCGGACGAAGTCAATTAAATACTTTTAGCGAAGATTTTCTGTTAGAGCTGATTGCCGAAGCATATTCCCTTGACAGCAGCGATATACATATTGAAACTTACGAGGAACGATGCCGTATCCGCATGCGTATTGATGGAAAGCTAATCGAAAAATACCTGCTGAATAAAAACGACTATCCTTCAATAATAAATAAGCTCAAGATAAAAGCGAATCTCGATATAGCTGAAAAACGACTTCCGCAGGACGGCAGGATATTCTTCAATAACGGGAAAGATAAATTTGATATTCGGGTTTCAGTTTTACCTGCGCTTTATGGCGAAAAAGCGGTTCTCAGGCTGCTAAGCAAAGATTCTGCCACTATTGATATTAATGAGCTCGGTTTTGAGATTAAACAGCTTAATGATTATCTCGAAGTTATCAAAAAGCCACATGGAATTATTCTTATTAGCGGGCCTACAGGTTCAGGAAAAACTACCACGCTTTATGCTACGCTCAAAATTCTTAACAAAGAAGATACTAATATAGTTACTATAGAGGATCCTGTCGAATATACTCTTGAAGGAATAAACCAGGTGCAGTTAAAAGAAAATATCGGGCTAACATTTGCAAGCGCTTTGCGTACTTTTCTTCGTCAGGACCCTGATATTATTATGCTTGGTGAGATTCGCGACGGAGAAACCGCACAAATGGCTATCAGGGCGGCTCTAACAGGCCATCTCGTATTGTCAACCATACATACAAATTCAGCATGGAGCACCGTATCAAGGTTAATTGACATGGGAGTGCAGCCGTTTTTAATAGCCGATACATTGAATGCCACGCTTGCTCAGCGCCTTGTAAGACTGCTTTGCCCTTCCTGTAAAAAAGAAGCGAAATTCGATGCTTCGCTTTTACACCATACCTTGTGTTTGCCTGAACATATACAAACACATTTTACCGCTGCAGGTTGCGAACAATGTTTCTTTACAGGTTACAGGGGCAGAAAAGCGGTTTACGAAGTTATTCCTGTTGATTTCGATCTGGCCGAAAACATAAAAAAAAGTAATATGAATGTTACCGAAATATTAAAATCAAAAAATATCAAACGATTACAAGACAGCGCTTTCAATCTTTTTAAGCATGGACTGACCACTATCGAAGAAATATATCCTATTTTGATGAATCAGCTTTAATATGAATAGTTTATATATTATTAATAATTATATCCATAAATTTTTATTACGCTTATTGATATTGTTCACCGGTGCATGGTTTATTTTTATTTATGCTGTGCAATCCCAGGACAGGTTTACAGAGCTTGAAAAACAATTAGCGGAATTATCAAAGACAATTCCCGGGCTTAACGAAACCGTAAGCTTTTCGGTCAACGGAGCATCAATACAAGAGTTTCTCCGCGGGGTTGCAAACAACACTAACCTGAATATCAATATTGATCCTGCCATAAATATAACTATTGTAAATAATTTCGCAGAAGTCAGGGTAATGGATATTTTGTTTTTTCTATGCAAAGAATATAATCTTAAGATAACGAACATAGGCACAATATTAACTGTGAGCAAATATGAAAAGCAGCAGGAAAAAACTGCATATACGCCTAAAGAGCTTATGATTAATTACTCGCTCGATGACGAGCTGTTATCGTTAGAATTATTGAATGATACATTACATGTTGTCGCCAAAACTATTACACAAAAGACAGGAAAAAATATTGTTCTTGCACCAGGCATTGGTAATCAACTTGTCAACGGCTTTATACAGAACATGCCGTTTGATAATGTCATGGAAAAATTCGCCTTCAGCAATAACCTCACCATACAAAAAACTGATGATAATTTTTATCTGGTTGATAAAGTGACTGCCACGACTGATATACCTTCTGTTCAGCAAAGACGCGACCAGAAAACCGGAAAAACCGATAAAACCCAACAAAATGAAAATAGCTTGGTGATAGCAAAATACAACAGTTGCTTGCATTTAAAGTCGTACCATTACAGTACCGGACAGTAGAAAAAGTTATAGATTTAATTCCTGCAGATATTAAAAAGGAAGCTGAAATCAAGGAATTTGCTGATCAAAATAGCTTGCTGATTACAGGGACTGAATCAAAAATCAGGGATATTGAAAATTTTATCAGGGAGATAGATAAGGTAGTTCCTGTAATATTGATAGAAGTGCTTATTGTTGATGTAAGTAAAAAATATACTAAGTCGCTTGGTGTAAAAGCGGGATTAAGCACAACCCCGGTCACGACGCAGGGAAGTATTTTTCCGGCGCTTGATATGCAGCTCAGTTCCGGCACAATCAACGATTTAATCAACAGCTTCAATGGTTTTGGATGGATTACACTTGGCAAGGTAACACCTGAATTTTACATTAATCTTAAAGCATTGGAAGATAATGGAATAATTAAAATGCGTTCAACTCCAAAGCTTTCAACGCTTAATGGACATGAAGCGACTTTAAGCATAGGTAAGACCGAATATTACCTTGAGGAACAAAATAATGTTGTAGGTACACAGAATCCGCAAAATATTACGACCCGGCGTTATCAATCGGTGAATGCCGATCTTTCGGTGACCATTAAGCCATTTGTTTCGGGTGATGAACAAGTAACACTTGACGTTAAAGTGACCCAGTCTGATTTCACAGCGAGAATATCACCCAATGCCCCGCCGGGTAAGGTAACCCGTGATTTTCAATCTCTTATTCGCGTTAAAAATCAGGAAATGGTCTTATTAGGCGGCCTTGAAGACCGGACAGTCGCCGAATCGGGAACAGGTGTTCCTATTCTTTCCCATATTCCAGTCATTAAATGGTTATTCAGCTATAGAACCCATGAAAATAAAAAGTCCAAGCTAAATATTTTTATTAAACCTACTGTAATATACTAAAAATGGTTAAATTGCTAAATTGCTAAATGGTTAAATGGTTAATATGTTACGTTTCCTGCAACGCTCAAATATAATACGAGGACGACTCGCCGCAGGCATATATGCTTATTTTAATTCCAACGGGGAATGCGAATACAATTTTATATTATTAAAACGAAAACGAACTAATATTGAAATTATAGGCAAGGGTGAATCTATAGCTTCAATAAACGATCTGGCTAATCATATTCCCGCTGCGGCGCCTGTTTGTCTGGCTATTGATGGTAAAGGAGCTATTCATAAAAAAATGTTGTTAAAACCAGACGATACACCAACAGATTTATTACACTATATTTTACCAAATGCAAATAGCAGTGAATTTTTAATACAACAAACGCCTGCCGCCGATGGAAAAACTTTTATTTCGATTGCACGGAATAATAACATTCAGCAAATTCTTACCCGGTTTACAGCCATTCGAAGATATATCGTTTCAATATGCTTAGGACCTTTTACGCTGAACCATATTATCAGGTCGCTTAACGGCTCTCCTTCGGTAATAATTGCAGGGGACTATAAATTGCTTATAGAAAACGGGACAATCAATGACCTTCAGGCAAAGGAAACGGGTGAAATTCAACTGCTATATAAAGCAGGCGACGATGAATTATATGGAAACACCCTGATACCATACTCGGCAGCATTAAAATATTTTATTGACGATGAACCTGCGCTTGAGCATGTGACTGAACAAGCTCAGGAATTTTATTATAAGCGTTTTTTTCTGACAAGCGGAAAAATTATGCTGGCATTTATTTTTATAATGCTGCTTGGCAATTTTATTTTGTTTAACCGCTACTACAAACGTTCGGAAATATTATCGGCAATGGTCGGACAAAACAGGGATATGCTCTTACGATTCGATACCCTGAAAGCCGAGCTGAAAAAGAAGCAGGAATTTATAGCAGGGACAGGTTTTTTAGAAGTTTCAAGGCAATCGTACTATGCCGATATGCTGGCGGGCTCGCTGCCGGAAAAAATTATCCTTACGAAAATGGAAATATCGCCTCTCGATAAAAAATTAAAGCAAGAAGAAACCCCCGTGTTCTTTCGTGATATTATCCGGCTCTCCGGCATCACGCCTGGAAGCGCAATACTAAATGAATGGATTAAAACGCTTAAAAAATTTAATTGGATAAAAGATATTACCGTAGTGAACTATAACCAGGAAAGCAATACGGCGCCCGGCTCTTTTGAAATTGAAATAAAAATATACTGAAGCTTTAGGGATTTTAAAAAATAGATGAAAACTAATTTACAATTTTTCAGATAAATTATCAAAAGAATGGGGGAATCGGGGAATCGGTGAATCGGTGAAAGGGAGAAGGGGGGAAGTCGCCCATTCTTCCACTCGCCCTTTCGCCCATTCGGTTCTTTGAGACTTCATATTAAACAAAATATTGTAAACTGTTGTTTGAAAAATGCCAAACTTTATAATGATTAAGAATATATCATATAAAAAGAAAGTACAGTGGTCGCTTATCGGATTTATTATTTTTATAATTATCGTATATTCGGTTTCTATACGCAGGACTATTACATTAAGAAATGAATGCGCCGATTATGAAAAGCAGCTGCATCTTGCACAAAACGCTCCTCAGCTTATCGCCATATTGGAACAAAAGCTTGCCGAGCTGAACTGTTCCGTAGCTTCATCGGTCGCTGACGGGGCTAATTTTCAGCAAATCCTGCTTGATAAAGTCGGGAAGTATTGCCAGGATAATGCTATTGTCCTGAAAGAATTTCCCGGAACGCACAAGTACAGAGAACAAGACTATGAAGTTGAAACAAATATAATTATTGTAGAAGGCCCTTTTATTAAATTATTATGGCTCGAATATACACTTGAACACGAATTTACTGCAGGCAGGGTGGCTTCAACAAAATTTTACTCTGAAAAGGATTATAAAACCAATAAAATAAGGCTTTTTGCCTCTATCTGCTTTCAGAATATTATAAAAATCAACTATGAAGAAAAAAGAACTATATAACATTTTGTCATTGCAAAAAGTTGTCGCTTTTTTAGCGATTTCAACCGTCTCATCGTTTCTTTTGACAATGTGCAATGATATTTTCGAGAAAAATCTTGAAAAGAAAACCGTTACGCTTATCTCTCCTTATAACGGCATGATTACCGAGCAACTGAGCATACTTTTTTGGTGGGAAGAACTTGATGGCGCCGATAGCTATCAGCTTCAGGTTGTTACACCTTCGTTTGACAGCATACAACGGCTTATGCTCGATACAAATTTAACAACCAACATATTTCAGCATACATTCAGCCCGGGAAATTTCCAATGGCGTGTAAAGGCATTTAACAGCGCTTATGAAACGCTTTATTCTACCTGGTCGTTCACTATTGACAGCTCCAACAGTCTTTCAGGGCAAACGGTCATCCTGAAAAGCCCGGCTGATAATTATATAACAAACGATACATCGCTCAATTTCAGTTGGTATCCATTACTTAATGCTACATCGTACAGGTTCGAAATAAATAATGAAAGTTCGCTGCTCTTCAGCATCAACCTTGATACTACAGCCGTTACCATACCTTATTATAATTCGGATAATATCATGCTTTGTCCAGCATTCGACGAGGGCGGCTTTACATGGTGCGTTCAGGCATACAACGAGATATCGCAATCAATATCATCAGCTCGTTCATTCATAGTTGATACAACAGCTCCACCTACTCCGACATTAATTTATCCTTCGGACAATGCACTTATCAACGATTCGCTCGTCACGCTCAGTTGGCAACGGGGCGCCTGTTCCGGTACATCTGTCAGAGATAGTCTTTATATTTTCGGCGATTCGCTGCTGACGAATCTAAAGCTAAGCACCCGCACAACCGATACTACATATCAATATTCAATTCCTGCAGCAGGCAGCTATTTCTGGTTTTTAATCTCTATTGATGCGGCAGCAAACAGCAGCGATTACACAAACATAAGAAAGTTCCGGCATGAAGAATAAAAAATTATTATTTATATTAACGCCTGCCGTAATAATTATATGGGGCTTGGTAATTTACAGGATTATTACCATGACCGGTAAAGATGATGATTTTTCACAAGCCGCCGGAGCCATACCCGGTTTTTCAAATCGAAAAAGTAAAAATAATACCTTTACAATTAATGCCGATTACCGCGACCCTTTCCTGGGTAATGCCGCCACTTTTTATTCGTTTAGTAACGGCTCAGCATTTGAAAATCAACAGAAGAATGACATTTCGCTAAAAAAAGAAAAACAGGGCGCTCCGACTGAGCTTCACGTAAAACATGTAATATGGCCCAAAATTGAATACAGCGGATTAATCGTTAATAATAAAAATAAAAAAATAACCGGGCTTCTTAAAATCGGTAATAACGAATATCTTGTGTCTGAAGGAAGCATCCACGATAATATTTTTATAAAACATATTTACAAAGATTCGATAAATGTATCATATCAAAATCAAAGCAAGACCTTGAAATGTTTTATGTCGCTGCTCAAAAAGATGTAACAAAAAAACAACGCAGGGAAATTCTGGTAAACTATCCCGATTCAACGATAATAGCCAACGTACCGGCCAGGTCAAAAACTATTAAGACAAAAGATTTTCTGACATATTACTGGTATAATACCGGACAGATAAAAAAGAATACAGGCGGATATTATGGAAATGTTCTGGACGGGAAATATACTGTTTTCGATCGTGATAACAATATGCTCACCGACGGGCGTTTCAAAAAGGGCTTAAAGCACGGCATGTGGAAAACGTGGTATCCGAAAGGGGGGCTGCATCGGTCGGAACATTGGAAGCTGGGGAATAAAACAGGCGTCTCGGCCGCTTTTGACAAAACCGGAAAATTGATTTATAAACTACGATACAGAGACGGTTCGCTACATGGTAAATGTTATTATTATTTGAACGGAGCCGAAACTATTACAAAATACAGAAAAGGAATTACAATTCCGGCTAAAGAGAAAAAAATAGCGTTCTTTAAAAAAACGTCGGTGAATGAACAGCAACAACCTGATAAAGAAAACGGGAAAAAGTTCTCGTTAAAACATTTATTTAAGAAAGAAAAAAAAGAAAAGAGCAAGACGGATGAAAAAGAGAAACCCGATGATGTTGACAAAGAAAAAAATGAAAAAGATAATAATGTTAAGAAAAAAAAGGATGTCTTGAAAAATAAAATAAAGAAGTTTTTTACTAATGAATAACATAATATGCTGAGGGCGGGTGCACTATATTACACAGTTTTTTTATCATTTTTAATTTCTCTTATATGCTTTTTTTTTATTCTTGAATCGTACTATAATAATTTATATATTGAGAATGCTGTCGCAAGGGAGCAGCTTTCATCCGATGTGAATGCTGCTGTCGCTATAGCTCTTGCCGACCCGCAAAAAGTACCGCCTGACAGCGAATGGAAAACCAATGTGTTCAACCATGGCAACAACCAAGTCGCTGTCAGAAAAAAAACATGGGGCGTTTACCTTATTCTGACAGCCAAAGCCACATGGCGTCAATACTGCTGCTCAAAAACCGCTTTGCTGGGCAGAAGCATCATAGGAAAAGAACCTTTTACATTGTACCTTGCCGACAGGAATAATTACTTATCGGTTTGCGGACGCACTTTGCTAAAGGGAACCTGTTATCTCCCGGAATTAGGAATTAAACGCGCTTATATTGAAGGACAGAGCTTTACAGGCAGCAAGCTTGTTGATGGTGATATTAAAACAAGCTCTCAAAGCCTTCCGGAACCCGACAAAAAGCTGATTAATGAACTAAATTCATATCTGAACGGTGAAAAAATTTCAACCGACAGCATCCGTTATTTCGAAGAATATGCCGCTTCCGATACTATTAATAACCCATTTAATAATAAAACTTTAGTATTGTTGTCGTCAAACCGTTTTAATCTTGAATTCAAGCATATCACAGGCAATATTATCATATTCTCCGATAAGCCCGTAACAATAAATTCCACCGTACATATCACCGATGTTATTATATATGCACCTTCAGCAGTTGTAAAATCCGGCTTCAGCGGAAAATTGCAGATTATCACATCCGATTCATTGACAGTAGAGCAAAATTGCATCCTCGATTATCCGAGCTTTCTCGGTGTATTTGCAACCCTGAAGGAAAGCAAAAATATTTTCCTGCATATTGAACGCAACTGCGTTATATGCGGCGGTATCATGTTGTACGTTGATGAACAATGCAAAAGCGCTTATGCAATCTTATCTGTTAAGCGAGGTGCATCGGTCTATGGAACAGCATACTCCAATACGCTTACCGAGCTGCAAGGAAACATTTACGGTAATCTCTGCTGTGAAAAATTTATCCTGAAAACTCCATCATCGGTTTATGAAAATCACCTGCTTAATACGACAATTGATATTACCGGCATCCCGTCATATTTTGCCGGACCGGTTCTTTTTGATAACAACGAAAAGGAAGAAATCATTAAATGGTTATATTAAAAAAAATAGCAGCGGTATCGCTTATCGAAGCCATAGTCGCTATGGTCATTATTATGCTTGTATATTCAGCGTCAGTCATGATTTTTGTAAATACCAGCGAAGCGGGAAACGCCTCTGTTAAGCTTAAAGCGTGGAGCGCTCTTGAGGAGTATATAAACCGGACTGTTAACGAAAAAAATTATATTGACGAAAAAACAAAAGCCGGCAATTTAATATTAACAAGAAAAACGGCGGCTTATGAAAATATTGAAGGACTCTTAACAATTGAATTCAAAGCATGCCGCTCTGACGGAAGGACACTGGTAACCAGGAAAATTATTATAGAAAATTAAACTTCAAACTTTTTTGCTATTTACTATGAAACATAAGGCTTTCACGATAATCGAACTGCTCGTCGCAATGTTAATCAGTTCAATAGTAATTACTGCAAGCATAGGCATATACCTGACCTTAAAAGAGCTTTCATTCCGGTATAATGAACAATACAGAAATAATGCAGCGATAATTAACCTGGCAGGACTAATAAAAGCTGATATTGATAATGCGTGTTTCATCAGGGAGGGCTTTGGCGGAATATATTTGGATATGAATAATGAAAATAGGATATATTATTCATTTGAGGATTCGAGAATTGTACGTAAGATAAATTTTCAGCTCGATACGTTTTATCTGAAGAACCGGAATATAGAGGTTGAAAATTTAGAGGCCGGTTCCGGGCTTATAGAAAATATTAAATTTGAAATATTATATGGCGATTCTGCGCTCCGATTTTACTTTCATAAGGAATATATGCCTGATATTTTGTTTAAACTCTATCGTGAACAGAAATGAGCATTAATCTGAAAGAAATAAAGAAAAAACAGCCGGCGGAAGCGAGCGTTCAGCGAGGCGGCAATACCATCAGGGATTTCATGACACGCGATATCCGGCTTTTTGGCAACCGTTTGAACGACAAGAAAAAAGAACGCTTCTTCAACGATTTGTCAATCCTGCTATCATCGGGAGTTGATATTAAAACATCGCTTGAGCTTATTGCCGAGGAGCAAAAGGGTAAAGGCGATAAGCTGCTATTCGAAAGCATCAAGAACAATGTAATAAATGGGCATAGCTTATCGGAAGCTATTGAAAACAGTAAAAAATTCACACCGTATGAATATTACAGCATCAGGATAGGTGAAGAAAGCGGGAAGCTGACAGATGTGCTTGCAGAGCTGAGCTCGTTCTTTAACAGGAAAATAAAGCAAAAAAGGCAACTGACCAATGCTTTTTCTTATCCTGCATTAGTGCTGGCAACAGCTCTGGCTGCCGTAATATTTATGCTCAATTTTATTATACCTATGTTTAGTGATGTTTTTAAACGATTCGGCGGCAAGCTTCCCGGCATAACAAAATTTATGATTCGGTTTTCTGAGTTTTTTTCAGATTATACAGCATACTTCTTGCTTTTCGTTGTATTGTTGGCTATTTTTATGTATTTACAACGCCGGCAACTATGGTACCGTCGCTTGGTTTCAGGCCTGCTTCTGAAAACCCCTGTTATCGGGCATATCGTACTTCAAATTTATATTTCACGCTTTTGTCAATCAATGGCACTATTGATTGCATCACGTACCCATTTGCTCCAAGCCGTACAACTCGTAAAAAATATGCTCGGCTTTTATCCCTTTGAAATAGCTCTTGAAAAAATATCCACCGACATTATAAATGGCAAACCTCTTTTCTTAAGCATGAAAGAATTCACGATTTTCGACAATCGCCTGATATCGCTGGTGCGGGTCGCCGAAGAAGTAAATCAGCTTGATGCGGTATTCGCAAGGTTATATAAGCAATACTATGATGAAGCGGAAAATAAAATCATGCTTATTAACAGTCTGCTTGAACCAATCCTGATTATTTTTATCGGGCTGCTTGTAGCAGTAATTCTTATTGCAATGTATTTACCTATGTTCCAATTGAGCACAACGATTTACTAATTTTCTAATACTGCAGATATTCATCAAATAATATTTCAAGATAAGATTTTCCTTCACGGATAATATGTTGTTCATCAGTCGCTTTTGAGAATTGCTTGAAATAATACCGGTTATTTTCATGGTCATAGACAAAAAAATCGCCGTTGGCTTTAATGAAGCCAAATCCAAAATCAAATGCATAATATGCGAACTCATGATAATATGGCTTAAAAATATTTCTGCTCCTCTTAAATTTTGTGGAATCAAGGTTTAATTGTACAAGGAGTGTTGCAGCCAGATCGGTTTGACAGCATAATTTTTTAAAAACCTGTCCACGGTATTCTTCCTTAATTGCTTGGCCAAAAAGCAGCATTGGAATTTTTCTTGAATCCGGAGCTTGCCACTCATGCGGCTTGGGTGTGAGATGACCGTGGTCGGAAACGAATATAAAAAGCGTGTTTCCGTACCATGCTTGTTTTTTGGCTTTTTCCATAAATAACGAAATACAGCTGTCGGCATAATAAACGGCATTGATATAATCGTTCATATCGCCGCCCCAGTCAAGAACCGGTTTCATACTATGGTCATAAGGTGAATGTGAGCTCAAAGTAAAGGCGGCAGCAAAAAACGGCTGAGAAAATGTATTAATATCATTGTACCAGCGGTTTAATAGAAATTCATCATGCACTCCGAGCTTTCCACGGGGAATATCGTCAGTAAAATCTTTCAGCTCAATAATTTTATCAAACCGGTTAAAATAAATGTACCCTCTGATATTACCATAACTAAGTTGTCCGCCGTAATGAAATGAAGTATGGAAACCTGCATTTCGCAGCTCTATACCTAAACAGGGTAATTGCTGAAATTTATCGGGCTGCGTTATAATAATAGTTTCAGGTTGAGAAGGAAACCCGCTTAGAATAGAAGCGACTCCTTCATCAGAAAGTGTTCCCTGAGCATAGCAATTTGTAAAAATGATCCCTTGTTTTGCCATTTTATCGAAATATGGCGCAGCTCCTTCAAATCCGCCTGTGCTTCGGCATACATCAGCCGACCAACCCTCAAGTATTATTAAAATAATATTCGGACGGTTTGTTTTTAGAATAAAATAAGTAGTATCCTTTGTATTTGTAAATAATGAATCTCTGACTCTGTGTGCCTCTTGTAGCTCATAATAATTGAATGGGTTGCTCACTTTATATTTCCAGTTTTTATCAAGACTTGAACCAAGATTCCATAAAGAATTAACTGCGGCAAGGTTCAGATAATTATTCGAGCTGAAATAAACATCGCTCGACTGGATAGGTATTGGTTGCAAGCCGCCTCTTATTCCAACACCTAAAACAGGCGGTATGGCTATTAAAAAAAGCAGTGATAAAAAGTAATTCCGTTTTTGCAGCTTTATTGGTTCACGAATTAATCTCTTATAAAACCATATACCGGCAAACGATTGAAATACAGTCAGAATAAATGCAATAACAATAAAGCAGGTTTTTGCCGATTCAAATACTTCAGAAGGTTCGCGGAGATGTGATAATGCCCGCATATTCAATTTTCTCCCCCATTCTTCATACAAACCAAGTTCAGATGATGTAATAATCGAAATAAGAATGATTATTAAATAACTATAATAATTATTAATGATGCTTGGGAAGGGGTGTTTAATTAAAGATTGGAAAAACAGAAGCATAAATGGTATGCACAAAAGATAACAGGCAGTCGAAGTATCGAGATACAGTGCGTGCCAAAAAATTTTTAGCACATCTGTGAAATCTGCATCAACCAGCTTTGAAAAATTATAAAAAAGAAAAACCACCCGGCCCAGAATAAAAAAAAGCATCCAGAACAGGTATTGCTTAATAAAGACTATGAATATTTTAAATGGATTGTCCATATTAAACTTGTGAAGCTCATTATTTTTTGCAAATTTAAAACTTTTGGTTACTATTTATGTTATTATTTTTTGTTGATTATCCCATCGAAGTACGAATTTTTTACGAATATACGAACTACGAATTTATCCTAAACCCGACAGGTCGCAAAGCTCCTGTTGGGTTTAAGACTTTCGTAATTCGTAATTTCGTAGCTTTTTCGTACTTCGGTGGGATAATATCCGTATGAAATAATTTAGACCGAAACACTTACAATTTTTTATGGAATACTCTAAACTTTTGCATCTTAATATCAAAAGCAAAAATTATAAACTATGAAAAGTTTAATCATACGAAATGAGAAATCAAGGATTTTTCATTTTATCATTTTGGTTATTTTCTTGTTACAAGTAAGTTTTGTGAACGCTCAAAAGGGAACTCTTAAAGGAGAAATCACTGATAAAGTGACCGCAGAAGCAATTCCGTATGCTAATGTATCTCTGTTTAAGGAAGATAAGCTTGTAGCCGGTACAAGCACAAATTCAGCAGGGATATTTTCCATAGAATTGCTTCCCGGAACATACACACTTATTGTAAAAAATGTCGGTTATGAAAATTATACAATGAGTGGAATAGAAATAATTTCGGGGAAAATTGTCATCGTCAATATTGCGTTGAATATGATTACGGATGTTGATGTTCTTATAAAAGATGAAGAAAGCGGTGCTGAAGAAATTATTATAACTGATGAAGTTAAAGAATATTCAACAGCCGTTGGAAGAGAGAAAAGAGATAAATCCAGGTTTTCTGTATCCGGATGCAGTGCGGCATTAACGGCTTCTTATTACCGGGCTGCATCATTGGCGGAGCCGGTAAGTACAGCATATTCAACAGATTACAGTTACAGCAAAGTTTATCCTTATAAAAACGAAGATACAGAAAGGAAAACTGGAAATCTCCCTGCAACAAGTCCGGGTGTCCTCACAGCAGGAGAAGTAAACGATTTCAGCAAGTGGGAATTATGGAAAGATATTTCCGGCAACCAACTGAATCTTTACCAAAAATACTGGAAATTCAAGCCGGCGGAAAGATACACTGTTCAACTGACAACTGATAATGGAAAACCTGTTATAGATGCAGAAGTAAAACTTTGTTCAGCCAAAGGGCTGGCTATATGGACGGCACATACTGATAATACGGGAAAGGCGGAATTATGGGCGAATATATATGCTCCTGAAGCTGATTCAACCCAAGAGCTGACAATTACAGCAAGTTATAACGGGGTGCTTTACAATAGACAACCGACAGTGAAATTTCACGATGGAATTAATATTATTAAAATTGATGCGGAATGTAATATTCCTGATGTATTGGATGCAATGTTCGTTGTTGATGCAACCAGCTCGATGGGTGATGAAATTTCATATCTTAAAACAGAGTTGAACGATGTAATACAAAAAGTGAAGGATAAGCACAGCGGGTTGATTATTAATGCCGGCTCGGTTTTTTACAGAGATTTAGGAGATTCGTATGTGACGAAAAAAAGTGAATTATCATCCGATATAAACAACACTATTGATTTTATCAAAAATCAATATGGTGAAGGAGGAGGAGATTATCCCGAAGCTGTTGATTCGGCGTTAAACGTTGCTATACATAAAATAAAATGGAGTGAAAATGCGAGAGCCCGTCTTTTGTTTCTTGTTCTTGATGCCCCTCCGCATTATTCCGATAATATTCTAACAAAGCTGCAAAAATTGATTGCATCGGCATCCACCAAAGGAATCAGGATTATTCCTATTACATGCAGCGGTATTGATAAGTCCACTGAATACCTGATGAGGGCATTTGCACTTGCAACTAACGGAACTTATGTTTTCCTTACCGATCATAGCGGTGTAGGCACTCACCACATAGAACCGACCACCGATAAATATGAAGTGGAAAAACTCAACGATTTACTTTTAAGGTTATTCTTCCAATATATTCAAACACCCGAATGCGACCAATCTTTAAAAATAGAGGAAGAAATTCAGGATACCATGATTGTTACAAATGCCGATACATCGTTATTAATTAATGATACCGCCTCAATATCTTCCATTGATACAAACCTGTCAGCAATTAATGATACAATAAGAAATTATAGCTCCGATTCACTTAAAAACATAGATACGGTAAATAATACGAATATTAAACCTCTCGAGCTGATACGATGGAAATATTATCCTAATCCGACATCCGGTCAATTAACTATCGAGGTAGAAGGAGAAATCGGAGAATTATACCTTACCGATCTTGCAGGTAAAATATTACAGCGGTATGAAATGCGCGACCGTAAAAAAATTGAAATACAGATTGGAGAATTTCCGGCAGGAATTTATTTTCTGCGCTATTTTATCAGCGATGATAAATTTCTTGACGGCAAGGTCATTTTAATCCATGAGTGATTTTCATATCACTAAATTTTCATGATATAAAGCATCCTGCTTTCTGATTCAATACGGTTGGTATATATAAAATAAAGCTTTCCATTGTAAATTTTGATAGTATCAACAAATTTGAAATCGGGAATTGTTGTACAAAATCTAATAGCACCATCAAGGATATTAATTTCATAAATTGCCGAAATGCCGTTCCGGCGTGTCATAGTATAAACGAAGGAGGTCTTGTATTCTGAAGATCGCCTGTTCGTCGGCAATCATAGTTAATTCATTTAGAGAGCTGTCGACGGCATTAAAATAATAGTAATGTATTATTTGACTATGTAAAACATATTGCCGGATATAAAACATATTATCAAGCTCTGCTACACATTTCGGCATTGTTTCATAAAAATCATTTTTTGATACGGGATATAGCAGATTTATTGATGCAGTATCATAATAAACCTGATATGCATTTTTTTCCGTTATCAGATGAATAATCCCCTTGCAATCTTTGAAAATGTCTTCAGGAGTTTCATCAAGCTCACGAAAGCAGACAGTATCAAAGTCATAATTCATATAAACAATGCAGGGCTTGCAGTTAGGCAGATGTCCGATTAGTACAATAAAACCGGGAGTAAGCTCATAATCCAATATTACAAGTTCATTGCGGTTAATAATTTTTTGTGCGGTATTTTTTGCATAAATATCAATTTCCTGGCCTGATAATGGCTCCGGTTCCATTCTGATATTTACAGTTTGTTGTGTTTGCACGGTAACCTGAATTTGAAGCTCCTTATATGCGACATGAGTAAATTCAATAATCGCAGGTGTTTGAGATATTTTCAATCTGAAATAACCTGTAGTATCCGTTGTTGTTCCGAAAGAGGTTCCTTTGATTGAAATATTGACATCTTTAATGAGAAGAGCTGTTTCTTTATCTGTTACAATACCGGTTAAATAAATTTCGTTTACCTGGGAATAGACACACAGACTATTAAATATTAAAAAAAATATTAAAAAATTGGCATTTTTCATTTTACTCCAAAAGTAGTTAACACTTTTTCAAACCAGCAAGAGATGACATGTTTATGTTTCTAAATGATTAGCAGAATAATCTGCATGTTATCAGTTTGTTAGCAAAAAGATGTCATCTCTTTGGGTGATGTATCGTTGCATAATTTCCTGTTTTTTATTTTTTATATATTCTGTGTTTAAATAAAAGTTGCCAGGAATCATAATTTTCCATAAATATAATTTGAAATTAATGAAAAATGTCTGAACCATGCATCGCAGGCGTTGAATTGAGATTGCGATGCAATGAGCCTGTCGAATTGTCGAAATGATTAAAGGATTACCATGATTATAATACGCCAGCCCCGCCAGTGCTGAATATTTGTAACCACGTGTACATCGCGGGGAAAAAAGCTTCACACTTGAAAAAGGGCATGAGGCCTGAAGTGAGTGATTAAAACCTCACACCCATAATGCAAATATCGTCAGTTTGTTCATGGTTTTTCTCCGAATCAGTATTGATAAAAGACTTCCATTTCTCAATGGTATTATCAAGTATTCCTTTTATTTCAACCATAAATTTTCCGTTGTTTTCAATCAGTATGTTTTTTAGTTGTTTATTCATAAATTTTTTGCCTTTAGGTCCGCCGAATTGATCAGCATAGCCATCTGTAAACATGTAGATTGTGTCACCATTTTTGATATCAATAATATGATTTTTAAAATCATCCATTTTTTCATATATGGCTATCGGCATTTTGTCGCCTTTTATTTCAATTAATTCGTTCCGTAATTCATTCCGTAACACACGAACATGTGTATCTATGGAATGAATTGAACGAATTAAACATAACTGGTTGTTCGCTCCTGCGAATTGCAGTTCATTATTCAATGTATCATAAGCGCATAAAGCTATGTCCATGCCATCCTTTTGTTCACCACTGACGCCTTTTTGCTGTAAAGCCAGGATAACATGCTTTCTTAATTTATTCAGTGCATGATTCGCCTGTGTGACTTCTTCATTGCGTACTATCTCGTTCAGGAATGAAATTCCGAGCATACTCATAAATGCTCCCGGTACTCCATGTCCGGTACAGTCGGAAACGCAAAAAATAGTCCATTTTTTTACAGTCGTAAGCCAGTAGAAATCACCACTTACAATATCGCGTGGCTTAAACAAAATAAAATATTCCGCGAGAATCTGCGAAACATATTCCAATCCTGGTAATACAGCAGTTTGTATCCTTTTTGCATATTTAATACTAGCGGTAAGTTCCGAATGAATGAATTCGATTTCTTCTTTTTGTTTACGGATTTCAGCAGTCCTGTCTTTAATAATTTTTTCAAGCCTTTTATTTAATGCCTGAAGACGCCTTGTATTTAATCGGATACTTATGTATAGTATTAGTACAAATAATATGACATAACCAATATATGCCCAAATAGTTCTATACCATGGTGGGAGAATTATGAATTTATTAATAGCTTCTGAACTTTCATGTTCATAAATATTTTTTGCTTTGACTCTAAACTGATAAGAACCTTCAGGTAGATTAGTATATTCTTTTTTAACACTTTTTGACCAATCACTCCATGACTTGTCATATCCATCCAATATGTAAGAATAATATACTTCTGATTCGTTTTCATAAGCTTGTGCTGCAAATTCAAAAACCACGGAATTAAGACTATATTTCAGTGCCGGTTCAAAAAATTTTGGTTGTTTTAAGATAATCTCCCCATTGTCTCCAAAATAAGAACCATTAAAAATTACTGAATCATTTCCAATAATTATTTTTCGGATCTGGGTAGTAAAGGGTATATTATAATTTTTATTAATTCCGGCATCATATCTGTACAATCCATTTGAGCCCCCAATCCATGTAGTTCCGTCTTTTTCGTTGAAAAGCGACTGTATTTCAATATTTGAATAGGATATATCTTTAAAGGGTATATATATCCATTCAGGTTTATCAGTAAAATCAATATATCCGACTTCAATTTTATTTTCTTTATTGTAGGCAACAATCCAGATATTATTATTAAAATCAATGAACATACGATGAATATATAAAGAAGCATCAGAAAATTTTTTACCGAAAGATCCGATGGATTGAAATTTATTTGTAATATTATTTATTGTATAAATTCCTTTGCTTGTACCGAACATAATTTTATCAAAATCTTCAAGTGGAACAAACGGACCCATATCAGGAAGCCCTTTACTTGTATCGTATTTATTTACTTCATATTTACCTGCATTTACAGAATCAGAAAAATATCTGACCTTTATGATCCCTTGATTGTTAGTAGTCAGCCATATATTGCCTGTTTTATCTTCTGCAACTCTGAGAATATTTTCGTTTATTTCTTCTATTTGCTGTTCTTTATTCCATTTTCCATTTGAAAAATAAATTGATAAAAGTCCATTTGCTGTGCCAATAAAAATTCTGGATGAATCAATTTTTGATTGATATAAATCCCATGGGGCGCAGTTGATAATTTTTACTATTTTATTGTTTTCATCAAGATAGCTTATTGCTGTATTAGATGCAATTATCAATGTGTTGTAATCATTTTTTTTGAATTCCAGCAAATCCCAGCATTCATCAGATATTTGTTCAAAATGCTTGAATGAATAAGTATTTAAAAAGGAACCAGTATCTTCTTTAACTAAAATATCTTTTGATAAAATAAAAAAACCCAGATGTGTAGCAACATAAAGGTCACCTTTATACCGGCATATTGATTCAATTGTTCCTCCTTCAAGCCCCATAAATTCATTATAACAACTGACAGGTGAATTGATAACTATCTTTGAAATACCATTTGAACAAGCAAGCCAGAGATTTCCCTGATTATCTATATATTGTGCCTGTATAATACCATCCTGAAGTCCTTTGTCTTTATTTAAGATATTAATAGTTTTTCCAAACCTGTTAATTATAGCAATTCCTCCACCCCAGGAACCAATTGTAAACAAGTCATCATTTATTCTGATTGAATTATATAAATCCTTGCCCGAAACATAATCATATATATCTGAAGGAAGAGGAACAATTGAAGATACTTTATTTTCGGAAGATAAAAAAATAATAAAGAATCCGTCTTTTTTTGTTGTAATCATCAGTTGGTTTTTATTATACTCAGTAATTCCATAAATTGATTTTTTGGCAAAAATATCCCCTTCTTTTACTATATTTATTGAATCTTTAACAAGTTCACATAAACCAATTCCAACTTGTCTTAAAAATAATTTCCCGTTGATATAAAAAGAATATTGTATTCGGTTCTTGGATTTCCATTCCCTGAACGATTTACCATTCCAAAACAAAATATTGTAATCCGTTCTGAAATACACTTCTTCATCTGTACAATATGAATCCCATATATCCCCTAATAATTCATATTTATTATTGTATTTATTTAAAAGAGAAAAATAATATAATTTGCCTGTGGAATCAGGGATAAGATAACCAAGTTCGTTTACTCCGCCTACATAGATTTTTCCATGCTTATCTACCGATAAAGAACGGACAGGGGAATTATTGCCAACAATAATTTTTCTCCAGGTTACTCCGTCATATTCAAGAACACATTCGTTATTACCAAAATACATAATGCTTCTTTTGTCTTGTACTATTGCCCAGTTCTGAGCTCCGGATTTATATTCCTTAGGCGAGTAATTTCTTATTGAAGGTATGCCTGTTTCTTTTGATGATTGACCATATATTTCAGTCAAAAACAAAAAAATAAAGAGATATTTTACTAAGAAAACAAAATATAAAATAATTTTTAAAGTATTATATTTTAAGGATTTATTACTCATTCACTTGAAAAATTCTTTCGAGATTTATACATGAAACGGTATAAAACCGTGCATTTTTTCAAACAGGTAATTAAGGTGATTTGGTGATTAAGGTAATTGAGGAACAACCAATTACCCAATTACCCAATTACCTTATTTACCCAATTACCTAACCAAAATGTACTAATTTATCCTGTGTAAAGTATAAGAATAACTTTCAAATGTAATAAAGAAAACAGAAATACAGACCTCTCCAGGAGAGGTCAAAGATACGTTTAATTTTGGACATTTTTACGTGATATGTCAGAAATATTATCATGGCGCTTATCCAACTTCTACAACAATGAATTTGCCTGTGGGTGTTTGCGTTGCCATACCTGTCAAT